>JBEIGR010000072.1:0-14152 GCA_040381795.1 Verrucomicrobiaceae bacterium
AATGGCACCAGCGAGTACACCATCCCCATCGGAGCGAGCTTCCTCGACATCGTGGTGACGCCGACCAATGACACGACCACCGAGGGTGTCGAGACCGCCTCGCTCGACTTCGCGAACTCGACCTCCGGCTACTATTTTGCCGGCACGGCGAAGGCGCAGATGCTTATCCTGGACGATGAAAGCGGCCTGCCGGTGGTGAAAATCACGCCAGTGGACGATTCCGGTCATGAAGCAGGCTCGGACACGCTGACGATGAAGGTGGAGCGGCTCGCCGCGAACACGACGGCCGCTTTGACCGTGAATCTGACTTATAGCGGCACGGCGACGAGCGGCACGGACTTCACCGGCCCCGCGAATGTGGTCATTCCCGCGAATGCCACGGAGGCGATCTTCACCATCACGCCGATCAATGACACGGTGATCGAGACGACGGAGACGATCATCTGCACCCTCGCGAGCAGTTCCGCCAACTACGTCCGCAACTCCGGCGCCCAGGCGGTGACGAGCACACTGAATGACGACGACATGCCCACCGTGAGTGTTTCGGCCACAGATGCGGCTGCGAGCGAGACGGGGCCGGACAAGGGTGTCTTCACCATCACACGCACCGGCAGCACGGCGGCAGCTTTGACAGTGGATTACGGGGTGAATGGCCGCGCGGTGCTCGGCACGGACTATCGCAGGCTGGAAGGCCGTGCGGTGATCCCGGCGGGCCTCGCCAGCACGACAGTGGAGATCGTGCCCTTTGATGATCTGCTGGATGAAGGCTTGCAGGACGTGATTTTGCAGCTCCGCACGGCGCAGACCTATTTCATCAACGATCCGGCCCAAACGGCCACGGTGACCATCGCGGACAATGATGCGTCACAGGTCTATGTGGAGCTGAATACCGGCAGCGGCACGGAACCTGCCAGCGGCAGTGCGGGTGGGCCTGTTTTCCAAATCTGGCGCCCTGCCAGTGGCACCGCCATCACGGTGAATTACGCGATCACTGGCACGGCGACGAGCGGCACGGACTTCACGGCTTTGCCCGGAAGCATCGCCTTTGCCTCAGGTGACACGAACAAGACGATCACGGTGAGCATGCTGGCCGATGCCGTCATGGAAGATGCGGAATCGGTCACCATGACGATTACTTCCGGCTCACCCCTCGTGGGGCAGAATCAAAGCGCCACGGCGTGGATTTATGACGGTGATCAGCCGACGGTGGAGGTGAATGTGGCGGACAGCGGCAGCACCCTCACGGCACCCTTCACAGAGGCGTCCACGACCACGGGCGAGGATTTCTTCATCAGCCGACGCGGGGCCACGACGGCGGATTTGATCGTGAACTACACGATGAGCGGCACCGCGACGGAAGGCGTCGATTACACGGCACTCAGCGGCACCGCGACGATCCCCACAGGCTCGGCGGGCGTTTTTGTGAACGTCATCCCGATCAACGACACGACGCCGGAAGGCGTGGAAACCATCATCATGAACCTCACGCCCGCCCCCGGCACCTACGGCGTGCGTGTTGGTTCCACCACGCTGCTGCTCGGTGATAATGACAGCTTCAGCGGCATCAGCGTGGGCTTTGCGGGAGCCACGGCGAGCACCACGGAGGATGTGGGCACTTACAATGTGCCGGTGAACATCACCGGCTCGCCAGCGGGCGATGTGGCGGTGCAGTATCGCGTGAATGGCGGCACGGCGGCGGGCAATGGCATTGATTTCACGCTCGACGCGGGCGTTTTGACCTTCGCCAGTGGCGAGACCTCGAAGACCATCCCGGTGGAGGTCATTCTCGATCAGCTCCCCGAGCCAGGGGAGAACATCGTGATCCAGCTGCTGAATCAAAATGGAGCCAATCTCGGCACCAGCAGTCACACCCTGACGGTCAACAATCGCTCCTTGCCGGAGGCCTTCACCGATCCACCCACCTCCATCATCGCCGATGGAGCCACACTCAACGGACGTGTGATGCCCGGCGGCTTCGCGACGACGTATTGGTATGAATACGGCCAGACGACGGCCTACGGCAGCAGCACGGCCACGCAGAACATCGCCGCTAGCAACACGAACACGGCGGTGACCTTCAATCTCACCGACCTGGGCTTTTTGACCTGCCACTACCGCCTCATGGCGCAAAATAGCAGCGGAACGACCAGCGGCATCAATCAAACCTTCACCGTGAACAGCGCACCGAGCGTGGCGACTCTCGCAGCCACGAATGTGCTCGTCACCACTGCTACGCTCAATGGCACAGCCAACAGCAACAGCCGTACTGGCACCGCCTGGTTCGAGTGGGGCTCCACCAATGCCTATGGCAGCAGCACCACGCCGCAAAACCTCACCGCGACCACTAGCGATGTGGCGATGACCTTTAACCTCACCACTCTCACCCAGGCGACGACGTATTTCTACCGAGCCGTGGTGCAGACGACCGCTGGCACCGTGTATGGCGATGGGATGAGCTTCACCACCGGCACGCCGCTGCTGGTGCGCACCGGCAGCTTCACCGGCGCGGCGCAGACGGGCATCGTGTGCGATGGCTTCATCAATCCCGGCAACGTGAGCACGGATTATTGGTTCGAGTACGGACCGGATACGAACTACGGCGATCAAACAACGACGCAGACGGTGACTGGCTCGACGACGCAAATCGTGCGCTTCACACTCAATGACCTCACGCCAGGCACGGAGTATCACTTCCGCCTCGTCGCTCAAAATGGCGGCGGCACGAGCTACGGTGATGACCAGACAGTTACCACGCTCGAAACGGCTCCCAGCGCCGTCGTGGAGCCCACTTTCGTCTTTACGGGTACTGGCACGGCTCCGCAGGCGCCGCTCACGCTCGCACCGGATGGCACGCTTTGGGGCACGACAAGCACCGGCGGCACTTTCAATCGCGGTACGACCTTCAAAATGTCCCCCGGCGGCACTTTGACGACGCTGGCCAGTTTTTACGGCAACACCAACAATGCCGACAGTGGCAACGGACCGAATGGAAACCTCGTCCTAGCTGCGGATGGTAATTTCTACGGCACGACGAACACCGGCGGCTCCGGGAACAATGGCAGCATCTTCCGCATGGCACCCACGGGTGAGGTGACGACGCTCGTGAACTTCACCGGCACCAGTGGCGCATTCCTTGGCTCGAACCCGATCAATGGCCTCACGCTGGGTGCGGATGGTGCTTTGTATGGCGTCGGGCAAAACAGCACGAATGGCTACATCTTCAAAATGACGACGAGCGGCGTTTACACGCAGCTCGTGGCCTTCACCGGCACCACGGGTGCCGCGCTGGGGGCGAATCCGCGTGGCAATCTGGTGCTCGGCACGGATGGCAGCTTCTACGGCACCACGGCGGCAGGTGGCAGCGGTGGCGGCAATGGTACGATCTTTAAAGTGACGCCTGCGGGTGCGCTCACGACGCTGGTGAACTTCACCGGCACCACCGGCGCAGCACTGGGAGCCACGCCGACGAGCGGCCTCGTGCAGCATGGCAATGGCAACTTCTACGGCATGACCAGCGCAGGCGGAGTTGGAGGCTTCGGCACACTTTTCGAGGTCACTCCGGCAGGTGTGCTGACCACACTGGTGCAGTTCACTGGCACCGCGGGCGCAGCGCTCGGCTCCGTGCCCAAGGGCACGCTCGCCATCGGCGCAGACGGGAATCTCTACGGCACCACGACCACGGGCGGCACCGGCGGCGGTTTAGGCACGGTGTTTCGCTGCACCACCGCAGGCGTCGTCACGACGATGGTGAACTTCACCGGGGGCAGCGGCGCGGCGCTGGGCTCCTCGCCAAATGGCGGCCTCGTGCTGCACCCGAATGGCGAATTCTACGGCACAACGAGCGCTGGCGGAGCCTACGGCAGCGGCACCGTTTTCAAAGTGGCCACGAATGGCACACTCACCACGCTGATGAGCTGCACACCCGCACCGAGCCTCGGTAAACTCACGCAACATACCAATGGCAAACTCTACGGCACGACGAACAACGGCGGTGGCTTGACTGGCACGGGCATGGTTTTGGCGATGAACCTCAGCGGTGCTCCCGACGTGCTCACGGTGCTCACACCCGTGACCGGCACCACGGCTTGGGACGCACGCTCAGGCATGATGCAGGCTGCAGATGGTGCCCTCTATGGTACCGCGATCACTGGCGCGGGATCGGCGACGAACGGCGGTGTCTTCAAGCTGACCACGGCGGGTGTTTTGAGCAATGTGATCACTTTCACCGGCACCAGCGGGAACAATCTCGGCACCGCGCCGCGCTCACCACTCATCACCGGGCATGACGGGCAGCTATGGAGCATCACCGGCTCCGGTGGCACGGGCGGCGGCACGGGCGTGATCTTTAAAACCACGCTCGGCGGCACGCAGACCACGCTCGTGAATCTGACGAGCAACAGCGGCTCCAATCCTGGCAGCAGCTCCACCACGCCGCTGCTGCTGCACACCGATGGGAACTACTACGGTGCCACCAACCTCGGCGGCACCAACCTTGGCACGGGGACGATCTTCCGGCTCACACCGGCAGGCGTACACACGGTGATCTTCAATCATGCGACCTCGTCTCCGGGATCGAATCCCACGGGCCAGCTGGTGCGTGGAGCTGACGGCCATCTTTACGGCGTGACCCTGAATGGTGGTGAGTTTGCCATCGGCACAGTTTTCCGCTGCACCACGGCGGGGGTGCATACGCGGCTCGCCAGCTTCAGCGGCACCACGGGTGATCTGCCGGGGAGCACGCCCAGTGGCGGCCTTTTTGCCGGGCCAGATGGCCAGTTCTACGGTGTGACCAGCAGCGGTGGTCTTTACGGCAGCGGCACGCTCTTCCGCTTGAACAGCGATGGCACGATACAGAGCCTCTACGCTTTCAGCGGACGAGAAGACGGCATCGCATCCGCCTACGGCTTGGCTTTGACCTCTGGTGGCAAACTCGTCGGAGTCAGCGCCACGAGCGTGTTCGAGGTCAATCTGCCGCCCGTGGTGCTGGCGGGTGCTGCCACCTCCGTCACCACCAGCAGCGCCACATTGAGCGGTAGTGTGATCGGCAATGAGCAAGCTGGCAGCGCCTGGATCGAGATGAATGGCGTGGCCGTTTCGACGCCGCAGAGCTTCACCGCGAACACCGCCACCGTGGCGCTGAGTGCCAATGTGTCCGGCCTGCTGCCTCTACAAACCTACCGCTACCGCAGCGTGGCTCTGGGCAGCCGCGGCTCCTTCACTAGTGTGGAAAAAACCTTCACCACGCCCTCCAGCGTCACTTTTGCCACCGCGAACGATGTGCCCGTCACAGCGGAAGAATTCACCGCCAGCGGCACGCCGGGCATTTCGATCAATTTTGTGCCCACCATGGGTTTGGGGCTCAAACTGGTGAACAACACCGGCTTCCAACCTGTGAGCGGCCTCTTCACGAATCTGCCCGAAGGCAGCGCCATCACGCTCATGAATGGCGGCACGCCTTACCTCTTCGAGATCAGCTACACGGGTGGCGATGGCAATGACATCACGCTGACCGCCGTCGATGAGGTCATCACCTTCCCGTCGATTCCCGTGAAATACGTCGGCGATGCCGCTTTCACGCTCGCTGCGACCTCCAGCGGTGCTTCGCCGGTGGTTTATCAAATCGTCGCCGGTGGCTCGAGCGCCAGCGTGAGCGGCAACCTGATCACGCTGACCTCCACGCCTGGAACGGTGACCGTCAAAGCGACTGCGGGAGCTGCTCTGCCGAAGTATCAGACCTTCACGCTCGTGGCTGCGGGCACCGGCTTTGCGCAAATCAGCGCCAGCAAGCTTGCAGAATTTGCACTCGGCATCCGGACGAATGGCACGCTGTGGGCTTGGGGCGTCAACACCTACGGCAACCTCGGCGATGCCAGTACGACAACACGCCGCACCCCCGTGCAGGTCGGCGCGGCGACATGGCGGCAGGTCAGCGCAGGCACGGATCACGCCGTCGGCACTCGCACCGATGGCACGCTGTGGGCCTGGGGCCGCAACAACAACGGCCAGATCGGCCAGGGCAGCACGACGACGACGCAATACACCTCACCCACGCAGATCGGCACCGCCACGGACTGGGCCTGGGTGGTCGCTGGGGCGAATCATTGCGTCGCGGTGAAGACCACCGGCACGCTTTGGGCCTGGGGGCTGAACAGCAGCGGCCAAGTCGGGCAAGGCAGCACCTCCACCACGCCGACCACCACACCGACCCAGATCGGCACTTTGACGACGTGGTCGCAAAACGGCGCTCATCTGCATGCTGGCGCGGATTTCACGCTCGCTCTGCAAACCAACGGGACGCTGTGGTCCTGGGGAGTCAACGGCAGCAGCCAGCTCGGAGACAGCAGCACCACGACACGCAGCGCCCCGGTGCAAGTCGGTAGCGCGACGACCTGGAGCCGCCTCACTGCAGGCAACACCTTCTCCGCCGCGCTGCGCAGCGATGGCACCCTCTGGGTCTGGGGCAGCAATAGCAGCGGCCAGCTCGGTGATGGCTCGCTGGCGAACCGCTCCATCCCGGTGCAGTTCAGCACGGCCACGAATTGGGCCGCGATCAGCGCCGGCTCCGCGCATCTCCTCGCACGACGCACGGATGGCACACTGTGGAGTTGTGGTGCCAATACCAGCGGTCAGCTCGGTCAGGGATCCACCTTCATCGTCGCGGTGGGCAATGTTTTGGCCCAGGCCGGCACCGGCACGAACTGGGCGGAGCCTGCCGCAGGCTCAAACTACAGCCTCGCGACGACCACGGATGGCGGACTCCGTGCCTGGGGTAGCAGTTCGAGTGCGCAGCTCGGCTGGCTGCCACGTCTGCCCCTGCCGCTGCATGCGCAGTTCGGCCCCGTGCTCGCGGCGACGGGCGGTGGCAGCAATCACACCGCTCTGCTGCGGCCTGATGGCTCGCTGTGGACGCTGGGACTCAATAGCAGCGGCCAACTCGGACTCGGCGCGGCGGATTCCACCGTGCATCCAGTGGCGACGAAAGTCTCCGCCGCTGGCCCGTGGCGCAGCGTGAGCGCGGGGCACTCGTATCTGCTCGCGATTCGCAACGACGGCTCGCTTTGGACCACCGGCCTGAATTCCAGCGGCCAACTCGGTGATGGCACCGTCGCAAATAAGGCTGCGCTCAGCCGCATCGGCAGTGACACGGACTGGGTGCAAATTTCCACCAGCAGTGTGAGCAGTGGGACGCCGGGACAAAGCTTTGCGATCAAGGCGAACGGCACGCTCTGGGCCTGGGGAGCCAACACGAGCGGTCAGCTCGGCGATGGCACTACGACAAGCCGCCTCGTGCCCGTGCAAATCGGCAGCGATGCCAACTGGCGCAGCGTTTTTGCCACCGGTGGCAGCCATACGATCGCCATCAAGACCAACGGCACCCTCTGGGCCTGGGGCCTAAATACGAACGGCCAGTTGGGCAACAACACGATCATCAACGTGCTTGCTCCCGTGCAAATCGGCGCGGACACGGATTGGATGACAGCCGCAGGCGGCTCCGCGCATTCGCACGCGATCAAAACGAACGGCACCCTCTGGTCCTGGGGCCTGAACAGCAGCGGCCAGCTCGGCAATGGCGGCACCACGCAAAGCAACGTGCCTGTACAGATCGGCACGGTGACGACCTGGGCCACCGTGAGCAGCACCAACAGCACCACGACCTATGCGACCCGCACGGATGGCACGCTCTGGATCTGGGGACCTGGCTCCATCGGGCAATTCGGCACCGGAGCCTTCGTCACCGCCAACCGCACCTCCCCCGTGCAAATGGGAACTTCCACCGCCTGGAAGAGTGTGAACTCCATCGGCGGCCATCAGCTCGCCCTCACCACTGATGGCAGCGTCTTCGGCTGGGGCTTCTCCAATGGCGGCCACACCGCCCATGCCGGCCACGATCAATTGCGGCCCGATCAGGTTTTCCCCTCTCTCAGCGCCGCGCAGACCATCACCTTTACCGCGCCATCCAGCGTCCCCATCGGCAATACGATCACGTTGAACGCGGCTTCCTCCAGCGGACTGCCCGCACGCTACACCGTCACCGGCAATGCCGCTTTGAATGGCGACAAGCTCACCGTCACCGGCACCGGCTTTGTCAGCGTGATCGCTTATCAGCCGGGGGATAGCTACTGGCAGAGCAGTGACGTCCGCCACGCCTACATCAACCTCGCCGCGCCCACCGCCACCACGCTCGCGGCCACGAATGTGACCGCCACCAGCGCCACCTTGAATGCCACGGCGAATCCGAATGGCGCACCGACGACGGCGCTGTTCCAACGTGGCACGAGCATCAGCTACGGCACCAACGCACCCGTCACGCTGAGTTCTCCCAGCGGCACCACGGCGGAAAATGTGAGCCTAGCACTCACCGGCCTCACCCCGGGCACCACCTACCACTACCGCATCAGCACGAACAACCTCGGCGGCACCGTGAACGGCAGCAACGTGACCTTCACCACGCCAAGCAATGTCGCCGACCTCTCAGGTCTCGCGATCAGCGCCGGCACGCTCGCGCCCGTCTTTGCCAGCGGCACGCTGAACTACACCGCCGACGTCCCTGTGAGCACCGCCAGCCTCAATCTCACCGCCACCGCCGCGAATGCGAACGCCACACTGAAGATCCGTAACAACGGCGCGGCCTGGAGCACGCTCACCAGCGCTGTGGCGAGGGCTGTGCCGCTCGAAACCGGTCTCAACAACGTGCAGGTCGAGTCCACCGCCCAAGACGGCACCACCGTGCGGCTCTACAGCATTCAAATCACCCGCGCCGCCAGCTTTGCCCATTGGAGCACCAGCACCGGCATCACCGGCCCCACGAACACCGGGCCGATGGATGACTTCGACGGTGATGGCATCCCGAACGTGCTCGAATACGCCCTCGGCATGGCCGGAGCCAGCGGTGGTGGCAGCGGAGCCCTCGTCGTCGATGGCAGCACGCTGAATGCCACCGGTCAGCCCATCAGCAAGCAACTCCCGCCGCTCGGTGGTGGCACCCCAGAATGGTGCGCCATCTACATTCGCCGCAAAGATCATGTGCAGGCCGGTTTGACCTACACACCGAGCTTCAGCGCCGATCTCGGCACCTGGGAGGCCAGCACCGAAACGCCCACCATCCTCGCCGATGACGGCATTTATCAGGCGGTGTGCGTGCCGTATCCCGAGATCGAGGGACAGCCCGCGAGATTCTTCAAGCTCGGCGTGTCGATGACGCCATGATCGAGTGGTGGCTGGCATGGAGATCTGTTTTAGAGCAAGAATTCTTTTTCACCTATGCCCGCCTTCGATTGGTTCCGCCTTTTTCCTGATGCCAGCCATCGTCTGGCGATGAATCTGCGCCCAGGAGATGCGGTGGGTTACTGGCAGGATTCGGACGAGGCAGTGGAAACGCTCGATGAGCGGCGGCGCTGGCTCGCGCAGCATCCAGAGCGTCATCTTTGCCTGCTGCCGGAAGGCCGCGACGAGGTGCGGGAGGCGCTCGCGTGGATCATGAAGGTGATCGGGCGGCCGGAGACGACACCGGAGCATGCGGCGGTCACGTTGGAGCCGGACTGGCTCGTGCTCTCCGGTGATGCGACGCGTGCGCATCCCGTGCTGGGCGGCGCGGTGATCTTTCCCTCCGGCTGGGGACTGGAGGAAAAGATCGGGCGGCCCCTGCACGAAGTGCATGCGCCGGTGCCGGGCCTGCAGCAGGCGCTCGGGGCCTCGATCAGCACCTTTCTCTCTCGGGTGGCTCCGCTGGCCGCGTGGGAGCGGGATAACTGGGGCCTCGCCGCTGATCCTGGGCTAAATCACCATCCCGCATGCCGAGTAAAGCGTCTCGATGCCTCAGCCACGCTCGATACCACCTGGGTGCGGCTGGAGCGGCAGTTCGTCACGCGGCTGCCAGCCACGCAGGCGATTCTTTTTGGCATTCGCGTCTCCCATCACCGCCTTGATCACCTCGCCGCGTTGCCCGGACTGGCAACACGCCTTCGCCTGGCACTGGAGACGATGGATGAGACGCTGGCCCATTACAAAGGCATCGCCGCGGCGCGTGAAGTGCTCGCCGCGCAGCTTGCCTTGGCGTGAGCAGCGATGAAATCCAATTGTCACTTGCCGGGAGCCTTTGCCCCGTGTGTCATGCGCTGCCATGCTCGCGAAAAAAGCTTCTCCCAAACCCGCCAAAGCTACCAAAAAGAAAATCCTCAATGTGCCCTTCTGGATCGGCTTTGATCTCGGCGGCACGAAGATGATGGCCTCCGTGCTCGACAAGAACTACAAAGTGCTCGGCAGCGCCCGCAAATCCACGAATGGCAGCGACGGTGCTTTGAAGGGCAAAAAGAAGATGCTCAACGCCATCCACGAGGCCATGGAAAATGCCTGCGTGAACCCGAAGGGCCTTCAGGGCATCGGCATCGGCTGCCCCGGCCTCGTGAATCCCGAAAAAGGCATCCTCGTCTTCGCGCCGAACCTTGGCTGGCGAAACCTGCCGCTGCGCAAAATCCTCGAAACGGAGTTTCACAAGCCGGTGGCCGTTTTGAACGATGTGGATGCCGGCACCTATGGCGAATACGTCCTCGGCGCAGGCAAGGGCGCTCGCTCGCTGCTCGGCGTCTTCCCCGGCACCGGCGTGGGCGCGGGCTTTGTGTATGATGGAAAGCTCGTCATGGGCAAGACCATCTCCGCCATGGAACTGGGCAATGTGATGCTTCCAGGCACCCACTTGGGCAGCACGGAATTTGGAGCCGTGATCCTCGAAGACCTTACCAGCCGCCTCGCCCTCGCCGCGAACGCCGGTGTGGCCTGCTATCGTGGCCAAGCTCCCGAGCTCGACCGCAAGACACAGGGTTCTCTCCGCGACATCCGCAGCAAGGCGCTCGCCGCTTCCTTCCGTGGCGGCGAGGAAGCCACGATGATTCTCTTCCGCAATTCCGTGCGCTACCTCGGCATGGGCGTGGCGATGATCGTGAATCTCTTCGCCCCCGATCAGATCACCCTCGGCGGCGGCCTCGTGGAGGAACTCCCCGGCCTCTACATCCAGCTCCTCAAAGAAGAAGTCGAGCGCTACGCCATCCCCGAACTCGCCAAAGGCATCAAATACACCATCGCCAAGCTCGGCGGGCAGGCGGTGGCGGCGGGTTCTGTGGCGTGGCTCCGCAATCAAGGCTGATACCTTCAACGCCACCCCGCTCCAATCCAACCGCAGATTGCTGAATTCTGATTGCTGATTGTTGAAGTTCCTCATAACTCGCAGCCCTATGAATGACAAAGCATTCGATCTCGAAGACCGGCTGGTGGACTTTGCGGTGAGGATCATCACGCTGGTGGAATCCTTGCCAGCCACCAAAGCGGGGAACCATGTCGCGGGGCAATTGATTCGCTCGGGAACATCTCCCGCACCGAACTATGGCGAGGCTCAAAGCGCAGAATCTCGGAACGACTTCATTCACAAGATGAAACTCT
Organism: Verrucomicrobiaceae bacterium; assembly: GCA_040381795.1. Classification (GTDB taxonomy): domain Bacteria; phylum Verrucomicrobiota; class Verrucomicrobiia; order Verrucomicrobiales; family Verrucomicrobiaceae; genus Prosthecobacter. The sequence continues at coordinate 11,434 of JBEIGR010000072.1, forward strand.
GCCTCAAGGAACTTCGAGAGACATTAATCTGGCTGAAAATCATCGAAAAGAAGCCTCTATGCACGCCTGCCAAGCTCGGCTCTATTCTGCAAGAGTGTCACGAGTTGATCTCCATTTTTGTCAGCAGCATACAGACCGCCGAGCGCAATAAGGAACGCTGATGCTTTTCCCCTTCAACAATCAGCAATCGACATTCATCAATCGACATTTCCCACATTCCACCACATCACCCCGCTCCAATCCAACCGCAGATTGCTGAATTCTGATTGCTGATTGTTGAAGTTTAAATCGCCCCATGTCCGATCCCGCTCCAAAAACCGCCAAACCACCCGCCCCCGAGCACGCCGTCATCTACGTCGGTGCGGCTTCTGTTTCGATGATCATCGGCCTGCGAGGGGCGGAAAGGCTCCAGCGGGAAGATGTGGAGCACCTCGACAGGCCACTGCCGCTCGCACGCGACATCTTTCGCGGTGGCAGCATCACCCGCAGCACCGTGGAGCAGGCCGTGGCCATCCTGCGGGATTATCTCCAGACGACGCGGGAGCTTGGCATCCCGCTCACGCAGGTGCGTCTCTTCACCACCAACATCCTCGCCGAGGCCGCCAACCACGAGATCTTCCTCAACCGCCTGGAAATCCAGACCGGGGTATCCCCCAGCCTCATCGACGACGGAAACATGACCCGCCTCGTCTTCCAGATCTCCCAGCGCCTGCTGAAAAAAAATCCCCGTCTCGCACAGGGCCGCACCTTCGTCACCCACATCGGCCCTGGAAACACCCGGGCCATGTACTTCGATCACGGCCGCCTCGCCGCCTACTCGAACTACCGCCTCGGTATCTTCCGTGCTCGCGAGGCCGTCTCCAGCAGCGATGAACTCGCCCCCCAGGCCATGCTTCATCTGGAGGAGCAGATTCGCGGCGTCGTCGATCACCTCGCGCAGGATTACTCCAGCCATAAAATCGATCACCACGTCGCCACCGGTGCGGAGATTCAAAGCGTGGCCCCCAAGCTGGCCAAGGCACGCCAGGGAGCCTTCCAAGTGCATGAGGATGATCTCGCCCGACTCACCGAAAAGCTCGCCCGCATGACTCCTGACCAGCTCGTCCGCGAGCTGCACGTCCACTACACCGGCGGCGAGGGCATCGTGCCCGCTTTGCAGACGAATCTGGCTCTCGCGAAACGCTTTGGCGATCAATCCATCTGGGTCCCCGAAGGTGATTTCCACTTCGAGCTCATGCTCGACCTCATGACCTCCGGCTCCCGCACCGCCGTCTTCCAAGAAGAAGTCATGCAGTCCGCCTGCGAGATCGGCGTGCGCTACAAAACGGACCGCAAACACGCCGAGCATGTGGCCCTGTTTGCGCAGCAGCTCTTCCGCGAGCTCCAGCACCTCCACGGCCTCGATCCGAAATTCGAACTCGTCCTCCGCGTGGCCGCCACGCTGCATGAAGTGGGCATGTTCATCAGCCCGCGTGAGCATCACAAGCACAGCCTCTACATCCTGCTGCACACCGAGATCTTCGGCCTCAGCACCCAGGACCGCGAACTCGTGGCCCTCCTCGCTCGTTACCACCGCCGATACAATCCCGAGCCGAATCATCCCACCTTCTCCGATCTCAGCCGTGAGGATCGCATGATCGTGCTGAAACTCGCCGCCATCCTGCGCATCGCCGATTCGCTTGATCGCAGCCACGCCCAACGCGTCAAATCCATCCAGCTCCGCCCCGAAGGCCCCCGCCTCCGCATCATCACTCACGGCATCGACGACAACACCATCGAGCAAATCGCCATCGACTCGAAGTGCGATCTCTTCCGAGAGATCTACGGCTACGAAGTCGTTCTGGCGAAATCATGAACGCCCTCGCCCGCCTCTCGCTTGTCTTCCTGCTGCTCTCACTCAGCGCCTTAGCAGGTGAGCCCAAGACGGTCCGTCTCCTCACCATCGGCAACAGCTTCTCGGCGAACGCGACGAATTACCTCAAAGATCTCGCCGCAGCGGGCAGACATACCTTGATCCACAACTCCCTCGTCATCGGCGGCTCGTCGTTTCAGGTCCATGCGGATAAAACGAAGGCCGAACGCAAGGCGCGGCATTACACAAGCGGCCGCGATCTCATCGCCAATCTCACGCTCGACCGCTGGGACTATGTGACGATCCAGCAGGCGAGCATCAAAAGCCACGACTACGGCACCTACCAGCCGCACGCGGGCTTTTTGCGCGATCTGATCAATAAACACGCCCCGCAGGCAAAGCTGCTGATTCATCAAACCTGGGCCTACCGCGTCGATGATCCGCGTTTTGCCGTCAAAGCTCCGAAACCCGGCGAGCCGAAAACGCAGGAGGAAATGTATCGCGGCCTCACCGCCGCCTATGACAAGCTCGCAGCCGAGTTTGGCGCGAAAATCATCCCCGTGGGCGATGCCTTCTTCCAAGCCGACATTGATGCGAAATGGGGCTTCAAGCCAGACCCGAAGCCTTTCGATGCCAAAACGGCCAAACAGCCTGAATTGCCTCTTCAAACGCACTCACTGCATGTCGGCTGGGCATGGAAGAAATCAAAGGATGGCAAGAAGACCGTCCTCAGCATGGACGGCCATCACGCCAACCTCGCCGGTGAGTATCTCGGAGCCTGCGCCTGGTATGAAGTACTGTTTGGCGAGAGTCCAGTCGGCATCAGCTTCATCCCCAAAGGACTCGAAGCGGAGCATGCCGCTTTTC
>JBEIGR010000073.1:0-14144 GCA_040381795.1 Verrucomicrobiaceae bacterium
CAATGAATGAGAAGCGTGGCGGTTTCGTGCATGGTGAAAATGAGCCGCAGAGGACATCATTTTCGAGGGCGGGGGAAGAAGAATTGCAGGCAAAAAGCCGCCGTTTGTCCTGAATCCGCGAGAAGGGATCAAAATCTGCGGCGGCACCGGAGCAGCGCCAGGAGGCCGAGGAGTAGCAGAACGGCCCGCGAGGGTTCAGGGACGAAGGTGACGAGGATGTTGCCCGTGGTGTTGAGCTGGCTGGTATCCCAAAAGAGGCCACCGGGAAGCGTGGGGGCGCTCAGAGAGGAAAGTGTGATCTGACGGTTTCCAAGGCTGATGCCGCCCCAGGTCCAGAGATGCCAGGAATCGCCCGCGGCCCAGTTCAGCAGGGAATTGGGATTGCCGAGCACGAGCTGGATATCGAGGTCGATGAGGCGATCCGTGCCGCTGATGACGAGCTGATCGGCGGAGAGGCTGGAGTTGAGGGTGCCATTGCCGAGATTGCTGAAGAGATCAAAACGGGCTTCAAAGGCTCCGGTGGAGGTGAGAAGGCCGCCGAATTCAAAATCGCGGCCGCTGGAGTCGCCGCTGAGATTGCCGATGAGGAGCTTGGAGCCGGTTTGGAAGGTCACATCGCCCGTGATGCGGCCGGTGCCAGCGAGACGGGCGCTGTTTTCGATGGTGACGGAGCCGCTGCCCGTGGCGGAGGATGTGGGAGAGAGATTGGTGGCGAGGAGTGTGCCGTTGGAGATGGTGGTGCCGCCTGAGTAGGTGTTGGAATCTCCGCTGAGCGTGGTGTTTCCAGGGCCTGACTGAACGAGGAAACCGCTGCCGGTGATGGCCTGGCCGAGTGTGATGCTGTTGCTGCGCTTGATTTCGAGTGTGCCGTCATTGGTGATGGCTCCACTGCCGATGGCTCCCTCTGTGCCGCCATTGCCGACGCGGAGGGTGCCGCTTTGGATGGTGGTGCCACCGGATAAGTTGTTGTCACCCGTGAGGATGGTGGTGCCGCTGCCTGCCTGCGTGATATGGCCACTGCCGGTGATGATTTGGTTAAGAGTGATGGTGCCGCTGCGGTTGATCTTGAGTTCAGCGTTGTTGGTGATGCCGCCGGAGCCGATTTGGCCGCTGCTACCCCCACTGCCGATCTGCAAGGTGCCGCCGGAGATGGTGGTGGTGCCGCTGTAGCTATTGGCTCCATCGAGAACCTGAGTGCCGCTGCCAGTTTTGACGAGGTTCACATCGCCCTGGGTGCCGCCGTTCGTGCCGGCGATGACGCCGCTGAAGGTGGAGGTGGAGGTCGGAGCGACCTCGAAGGTCGAAGTCGTCGATGAGGTGCTGTTTCGCACGGTGCCAGTGGCATCGCCTGAGAGGCCAGCGATGGCATCGCTGTGGCTGCTGAGATTGAAAGTGCCGCTGGTGGTGAGGCTCAGATCGGTGCGAGGGGAGGTGGGAAGGGAATTGCTGAGGCCGAGGACGAGCGTGCCGCTGTTTTGGATGAAGGTGGGGCCGTTGTAGCTGTTGCTGGTATTGAGCGTGACGACGGTGCCGCTGCCATCGACGACGAGGTCAGAATTCGGCGAGGCTCCGCTGATGCCTGCGCCGCTGATGGTGATGGCACCGCCGCCTGTGAGCGTGGCGACGGTGCCATTTTTCACCAACCCCCCAACCAAATTCAAGGTGCTGCCCGGCAGTGCGGCGATGCTGGCATTCGTGAAGGCGATGACGCTGCCCGCGTAAGTATTGGAACCATTGGAACTGACGAGGGCACCGCTCTGCCCGCTGGCTCCGCTGCCATTGAGCTGAATGGTTTCCGTGCCGATGGAGACGCCATCGCGAAGCTCGACGGTGCCTCCGCTTTGCACGGCGATGCCGCCGTCCGTGGTGCCAAAGGCGAGGCTATTCAAAACGGTGAGGACGCCGCCGCTGACCTGCGTGGCCCCATCAAAAGTATTCGTGCCAGTGAGCAGGAGGCCGCCGCTGCCGGTGACGCTGATGCCGCCCTGGCCGGAGATGATGCCGCCGTAGGTGCCGCTGGTGTTTTGGTTGAACTCAAACACCGCCGCAGGCGTGGTGAGAGCGATGCTAGTGCCCGCATTGGCGGCGGAACCTTGCACGGTGCCGTCTCGCACAATGGTGGGCACAGAGTTTGATCCGCCAGCGATGATGAGTCTTCCCGGGCCGTCTTTGTAGAGAGGGACAGAGCCGCTGATCGAGCCATTGAGGGTCAAAACGCCTGCGGAGACCGTGACGCCGTTGTTGGCATCATTGACGACGAAGCTGTTGGCGATGGACATGGACTGCGTGGCCTCCAGCGAGCCTCCGGCGAAGGTGACGCTGCCAGTGCCGATGGCGTTGGAACTGCTGATGCGCAGCACGCCACCACTGAGCGTGGTGCCGCCAGTGAAGGTGTTGTTGTTGGTTAGCGCCCAAGTGCCGGGGCCGTCTTTGATGAGGGCGGTGGCGCTGGTGCCATCGACGATCCTAGTGGCGAGCGTGTTCCCAGCGGTGCTGGTGCCGTTGAGGGTGAGTGTGCGTGCGGCCGTGGCGGCGGTGAAGCTCAGGTCGTTTGTGGCCGTGAAATTCACGGCACCACTACCGGAGGCATCCAGCGTGCCGCCATTGGCCCCGAGATCGAAACGGCGGTCCGTGCTAGCTGCGCTGCCAGTGTAGCGCAGGGTGCCGCCATCGAGCAGGAGATTCGCAGGAAGGCTGCTGGAGGCTCCGATGCCGCTGGGGCTGCCTCCATGGGCCAGCGTATTCGTGCTCAAAGTGCCTGCGGTAATGCTGACGGTTCCGGTGAAGGTGTTGGCGCTGTCGAGGCTCTGCACACCGGAGCTTGCTTTGACGAGTGATAGCGTGGCGGTGCTTCCATTGCGCACGAGGCCGGTGAATGTGCCGGAGCCATTCAGCGTGATCGTGCTGCTGGTGGAGGCGGAGCCATTTTCGACGGTGCCTGCTCCGTTGAGACTGGCGATGCTCATGGAGGCTCCGTTTGCTGCCAAAGTGGCTCCTGAAGCGATGGTGAAGTCCGAGCTGGGCAGCGAGAGCGGCGCGGCACTTTGCAGTCTGCCCGCATTGATACTGGTGGGGCCGGTATAGCTGAGCGCCGCATTCAGTGAGACCGTGCCGGAGCCATCCTTCGTGAAGCTACCGCTGCCGCTGATGGGCGTGGACCAAGTGAGGTTATCACTGCGATGGAGGATGAGCGTGCCGTTGTTGACGATGGAAGTGCTCGTGATGCTGCCGGTGGAGCCGCCATTGCCGAGCTGCAAGGCTCCGCTGCTGATGGTGGTGGTGCCGGTGAAGGTATTGTTGTTCGTCAGCGTGGTGGTGCCGCTGCCGGCCTGGGTGAAGGTGCCGCCGCCGCTGATGACCTGCGTGAAGGTGAGCGCATCAGAACGATTTACGACAAGCGATGCACCACTGCTCAAGGCGATGCCAGAACTGCCGAGAGAGCCGCTGGTGCCTCCCGCTCCGATTTGCAAGGTGCCGCCTGTGACCGAGGTGCCGCTGGTGTGCGTGTGATTGCCGGTGAGCACCCATTTACCGCTACCAGCCTTCACGAGCGTGCTTCCTCCGCCCATATCCGTCAGGGTGGCGGCGAGTGTGTTATCCGCCGTGTTGGTGCCCTGGAGTGTGAGAGTACGGGCGACGTTGAAGCCGCCGTTGCCAATGGCACCCGGATTGGTGAAAACGACCGCTCCAGCGCCGGATGCATCTACTTTGCCACTACCATCGCCGATGCCGAAGAGGCGATCCGTGCTATCGCCACTGCCAGAGTAGCGCAGGGTGCTGTTGTTGGAGATGGTGAGGTTGGTGGCGGAGCTGCTAGCAGCACCGATGCTGCTTGGCGTGCCTGCGTTGGAGAGTTTTGCCACGGCTAGCGTGCCGCCTTCCATAATGGACGTTGTTCCGGTGTAGGTGCTGGAGCCGCTGGAGAGTGCCCAGGTGCCGGTGCCGCGCTTGGAAATGGTCGTCGCACCGCCGCTATCGCCGATGATGGTGGCGAGCGAATTTTCACCTGTGTTGGTGCCGGTCAAAACCAGGGTGCGTGCGCCATTTTGACTATTGAAACCCATCGCACCGGAGTTCGTGAATTGCACCGCGCCGCTGCCTGAGGCATCAAGGAATCCATCCGCTGTGCCGAGGCTGAAAAGACGGTCCGTGGTGGTGGCAGGTCCGGTATAGCGCAGCGAGCCGCCGTTGATGACGAGATTGGTAGCGGCGTTCGTGGAGGCTCCGATGCCGCTGGTGCTGCCGCCATCGGCGAGGCTCGCAATAGCGAAGGTGCCGGTTCTGACGGCGGTGGAGCCGGTGTAGGTGTTGGCTCCGGAAAGCGTGGCGGTGTTCGAGCCGGAGTCCAACACCACAGTTCCTGGACCGCTGATGGCATTGGCAAAGGTATAGGAGCCGCCGATGGCCCAATGTGCCAGCACGCTACTGGCGCTCTCCAGCAGCACAGGGCCGCCGCCGATGAGGCTGTGACTGCCTCCCGTGGCTCCGACGGCCAGTGAACCTGCCTTGACGGTCGTGGTCCCAGTGAAAGGACTGGCGCTAGCGAGCACAAGAAGGCCTGTGCCGGACTTCACGAGGCCACCGGAGCCGCTGAAGACATTGTGCATGAACAAGGTGCTGGAATCCTTCACGACTTCAAACGCACCACCAGCCGCGATGGAGATGGCTCCATTGCCTATCGAAGCGGTATGAGCGAGACGTAGCGTGCCCGCAGTGACGCTCACCGTGCCGCTAAAGGTATTACTTGCGGTGGTCAGTTCTGTGATGCCAGAGCCGCTGTGAGACAAGCTACCACTGCCGCTCAGGCTCACGCCAGTGCTGAGAGTGCCGCTGCGATTAAAAATGAGACTGGTTCCGCTGTTGATGGCCATGCTCACATCGCCCGGCGTGCCAGTCGATCCGCCATTGCCGATTTGAAGGCTGCCTTCGCTGATGGTGACGCTGCCGGCATGGCTGTTCGTGCCGGTGAGGGTGAGTGTGCCCGTGCCGGTTTTGGTGAAGGCGCTGCCGCTCAGATTGGCGCCGATGACGATGCCGCCAGCGGCTGCATGGATCGAGCCAGCGGCGACTGAGATGCTCATCGGCTGCGTGCCACCAGCCACGGTAGGAGCCAGCGTGAGCATCTGCGTGGCGCTTAAATTCTCCAGCAGCACGCCGCCGCTGCCTTCGAGTGAAAGCGTGAGCGGAGAGGCCGCTGCGCTGCCGATCACGCGGCTGATCACCGAATCCGAGGTGAGTGTGATCCTGCCGATGGATTGGCTCGATGTGAGCCCGATCTGCGTATTGCCACCTGTAGGTCCGAATTGCGCAATGCTCGCACCTCCTGGCAGCACGCCACCGGTCCAGTTCGATGAATCATTCCAAGTAGTGCCATCACCGCCGCCACTCCACACGACCTGCGCCGTTGCCAGTTCAGGGGAAAAGATCATCCCCAGCCCGCAAACCACAGCGGATACTGCTTTCCGAATTCCTTGGCATGGTGGTTGGAAATGAAGTGCCATCACTGGAATACGAGAATCCCACGAATGGCTTGCTGTGGTCAATCCCCATTTGCAGATGATGACAAAGAACTTACCGCATGGGCAAAAATTGCTGAACTCAGTCATCGGAGTGAAATTTTTAGAACACGCCCAGCTCGCTCGACATTTTGCTTGGCGTCTCAGCGGCGATCCGATACAACCTTTTTTATCACCATGATCGAAGTCGAAATTTACGCCCCCGGTCTGCGCAAGGAGTCCGCCATGATGCAGCTCCGCAACCAGATGGACCACTTTCCGCGTGTGCGATACAAGGTCGATGCCCGCCACGACCTCGTTTATTTCGAGATTGATCGGCCAGGGGAAATTTCGCAGGAGGAGATTCATCAAATCTTCGAGGCCATTGAGCTCGCGCCGCGCTTCGTGGGTCAGATTCCGGCCGAGCTGATGGGTTCCGCCGCTGAGGCGTGAGGCCCGTCAATCCACCGCCTCGCCGAGGTGCTGGCCCAAATGCTTTCGCAGCTCGTTTCGAGCACGGAAGAGTAGGCTCTTCAAAGCTGGGAGAGACATCTTCAAAATGACGCAAATCTCCTCATAGGGCAGGTCTTGCTTCCCACGAAGGATGACGGCTAGGCGCTGCTTCTCCGGCAGTGCGGCGATGGCTTTATCGAGCGCATCATGAAACTCCGCCTTCACCAGATTTTCATCCGCACCCGCCACGCTGAGGTCCACAAAGTGCTTCGGTGGATCGTCCTCGTTTTCCTGTTCGATGCTCACCTCTTTCCGGCGTGAGCGGCGGCGTGTTTCATTGAAGACGAGGTTTCGCGTGATGGTGTAAAGCCAGGTGGTGAACTTCGCGGTGACTTCATAACGAGGAGCACTTCGCCACACGCGGATAAAAACCTGCTGGGCGATGTCGTGTGCGTCATCGAGGCTATTGAGCATGCGGTAAACGGTGCCCACGACGGCTCCTTGATGGATATCGACAAGCTTTTCGAAGGCTTTCTCATCGCCCTCCCTCACTCGCAGCATGAGGCGGACGCTTTCTTCATCCGATGATTCGTCCACCGCACCCGCCGGGATGGCAGGTGTGGGAGCGGGGCAGGGGATCCGTTCCGGTTCGGGCATGAAAAAGGCGGGGAGCGCGTCCGCCAGACTAGCGGTGGTCATGCAGCCTGCAAACCCTGCTCCAAGAAGATGGTTTCGCAGGAAAACAAAATGGCCCGCCGGTCAGGCGGGGCTTCTTCAGAGCGATGGAGTGAAAAATACTCACGCACGGCGGCGGCGCATCATCAGGCCGAAGAGGGCCTTCGAGGGTTCTGGCACGATGCTGAGGACGCCAGTGGTTTCATCCAGACCCCAAAGGAGGCCTCCATCCAGAGTCGGTGCGTTGATGGTGGTGATGGTGCCGATGGTGCCGGTCAGGAGGCCCATGGAGGTCGTCGTGTCCCAGATTTTCCATTTGTCGCCCCAGAGCCAGCCTGAGAGCGAGTCGGGATTGGCGATTTCAAGCTTCGATCCAGCGACGAGGCTGTGAGCACCGGTGATCTTAAAAAGGTCAGCCGCAGCCGCGTTGCCTGTGTTGTTACATTGGCCGGCACCGCTAAAGAGATCGAAATTCAGCACGCCCTTGGAACCGACGACGGTGCTGCCTGCACCGGAGGTAGCCACTTCAAACTGAGAAACTACAGGGCTACCCAGAGTGCTGTTGCCGACGATGAATTGACCGTTCAAGAACAGGCTGCCTCCCGAGGCTGCCACCACTTTGCTGGTGCTAGAGAGGGTGCTTCCTTAGTTTACCGTGGCAGTCGTGGTGTCGATCTGCGCATTAGCCACCCAAGTGCCGTTGTTTTGGACCGTGGTGGGGCCGTTGTAATTGCTGGTGGCATTGACGATGAGGCTTCCTCCATCGGCGACGAGATCGTTATTGGAGGAAGCACCGCTGATGCCTGTGTTGTTGGCGATGACTGAGCCGGTTCCCTTGATCGTGAGGACGGTGCCATTCCACACGATACCACCGGTGAGGGTGAGCGACTCACCCACGCCAGGGACGTTGATGGTGGCATTTGAGGCAGCCGTGACCTGACCGGCATAGGTGCTACTGCCCAGATTGTTGCGGAGCGCTCCATTGCCTGCCTCACCTATGCCATTGATGGTGAGGGCTTCGGTGGCGGAATCATTGACGCCGCTAAGAAGGAGAGTGCCGCCGCTGTTCACGGTTGTGCCGGCTTTACCGGCCTCTATAGCCTCATTGGCCGTCACACGCAGCGTAGCAGAATTGATGGTGTTGGCGCCGGTGTAGCTGTTGGCACGGGAGATGGTGATGATATTGCCGCCGCTCTGGGTGAGCGTGCCGCTGATCGCGTTGGTGAGGATGAAATTGTTCGGAGCACCTGAGGCACGGTTGAAGACGAGGGCGGCGTTATTGGTGCCAACACCCGTGCCCAGGCTGCTGGTGGAGCCGCCAACACCTACCTGCAGAGTTCCAGCATCTATCGTGGTGCCGCCTGAGTAAGTGTTGTCAGCCGCTAGCACTGCGGTCGTGTTGGCGTTGTTCTTGTAGAGTCCCCCGCTGCCTGAAATGACGCCATTGAAAGTCGCGAAGACGGAAGAGCTGGTGGAGCCCACCACATCCACCCAGCTTCCTTGGTTGTTGATCGTGCCACCGAAATTCAAACCGCCCGAGCTGCTGAGATTGATCTTCAAAGGATCACTGCCGGTGCCAGCGCCTTCCAGGTCAAATTGATGATGTGGGTGGCGGAGGAGTCGTTCGTGATGTGTGGATCAGCCCCGCTGAAGTCGAAGAGCCGCACGGTGTTCCCGCCAAGGGTGCGGGCGCTGGTGTTGAACGAGCCGAAATTGAGGCCGTGCATGCTGTAGGTGCCGGCCACGTTGTTGTTCATGTTCAACTGGTTGTTGTTGAAACGCAAAATGCCAAAACCTGGCTCGCCCCAAAGACCCCCTGTCCTGCGGGCACCTGCGTCCCCCTGTTTTCAATTGCCATCTGGAGCGGTATTAAACCAATCAAAGGCCGTCTGTGCCTGAGCTGCTCCGGCGAGCAGTAGGACCAAGCTGCCTATCACAGCGAGAGCGGAGCGCTTGGGGAATAACAAGGAGGTCAGGCTGAACAAATGCATGGCTGGTTTGGTGGTCGGCGGGACAACTCCTGAACAAAAGGAGGCTGAATCTGAGAAATCTCGATTCTGGCGTCAATTTTGACCAAAGTCCGGCTTTCTCCGCTCTCTGGCCGTCACAGCCACTCCGCAATGGCGGCGATGACTTCCTCGCGTTGGGCCTCGCTCAGCTCGCCGTAGATCGGGATGCTCAGCACCTCGCTAGCGAGCTGGTGGGCCACCTCGCAGCCACTGCGGCTGCTGGCGGGCAGATTGGCAAAGCACTGCTGCTGGTCGAGGGTCACGGGGTAATAGATGTCGCAGCCGATTTTCTTCGCCACGAGATGGTCGCGGAGGGAATCGCGCTTCCCACCGAATACGCGGAGGGTGAACTGGTTCCAAATGTGCGAATTGTGGCCGTAAGCCACCGGCAGGACGATCTTCGCGCCTTGTGCTGCCAGCACCGCATTCTGCGCCGAGGCACATTTGCAGTGCGCCGGATCGGCCACAACGATGCCCGGCAGCTTCGCGAGCGCCTTGGTGTAGTGAGTGGCATTCCGCTGCCGCTCAGCGGTATATTGAGCATAGCGCTTCACCTTCACGCTCAGCAGGGCGCATTGAAGCGTGTCCATGCGGAAGTTTCCACCCACATAGTGATGGTAGTACTTCGGCTTGCTGCCATGCACACGGAGCACACGGGCAAACTCGGCTAGCTCATCGTCATTCGTCACCAGCATGCCACCATCGCCGAAACCGCCGAGGTTCTTGCTCGGGAAGAAGCTGTAGGTGCCAAAGTGCCCCATCGTGCCGCTTTGACGGCCTTTGTAAGCCGCGCCGATGGATTGCGCCGCGTCTTCCACGACCTTCAGGCCGTGCTCGGCTGCAAGAGCCAGGATCGGGTCCATGTCCGCGCATTGACCAAAAAGATGCACCGGGATGATCGCCTTCGTTTTGGTGGTGATCTTCTTCCGGGCGTCGTTCACATCCAGATTGAAGCAAATCGGGCAAATGTCTGTGAAGACCGGCACCGCACCCAGCCGTGAAACCGCCCCCGCCGTGGCAAAGAACGTGAAAGCCGGGCAGAGCACCTCATCACCCGGTTCGATGTTCAGCGCCATCAGGGCCAGCAGCAGCGCATCCGTGCCGGAAGAGACCGAGAGAGCATGCTTCGCACCCGTCATGGTGGCGATTTCCTTTTCAAAGGTCTCCATCTCCGGCCCCATGATGAACCGCCCATGCTTCAGCACCTGGGTAAAGGCGGCCTGGAGTTCGGATTCGAGCGGGTGATTCTGGGCGTTGACGTCGAGGAGAGGGACCATGGGAAGGTGGCATGTTTTAATGATGAATGATCAATGTGCCAGCAATTCATCCCGGCTGGCCCTTTTCCTTCTTTATGAGACGGAATGCGAATCTTCCTCCTGCTCCTGCTCACCACCACCGGCCTCCATGCCGATGAATGGTGGGCCTGGATCAATCTCGAATACTGGCGCTCCGCTCAAACCCGCGCCTCCCTCTTCCTCGGCAACCGCGCCGATGTGGACGACGCCTCCTACGTCCAGATCGCCAGCCCGCGAGTAAAGCACGCCCTGCTCCCCTGGCTCGAAGGCGGCATCGGCCTCTCCCTTCTCAGCATCGAAAACACCCACACCGGAGATCGCCTCATGCAGTTTCGCCCCGAGTTGGAGCTCAACCCCCATTTCAATCTCACCCCGCACCTCGCCCTCGAATGGCGGAACCGACTCGAATGGCGCTGGAACGAGGCCCAGCCCTTCACCACCCACCGCAGCCGTCAGCGGCTCCAGCTCGCCTGGACCTTCCCGCGACCCCTCGGCCCGCTCACCCGCCTCTTCCTCAGCAACGAATGGCTCACCGACCTCCACCGCCTCCAGCAGACCGAGAATCGCCTCATCCCCCTCGGCTTCACCTTCAAACTGGGCTCCCAGGCGGATCTCGACCTCTTCTACATGATCGCCTCCAACCGCACCCAAGCCACCTGGACCCACGAATCCATCCTCGGCACCTATCTGCGAGTGAGGTTTTGAAATGAGGAAGACGGTGAGCAGTGAGCAGTGAGTAGTTAGAAGGCTCAATGCTTCGTTCGGGGGGGAGCGCTTCGCGGCTTCGCAAGAGTCCACGCTTGGTGTTCTGTAGTCCCGCCTTCAGGCGGTCCGGAAGGAGGGCGGGATTGCATTCCCGCCGTGACTCCCCAAGGAGCCGGACTTGCCAAGTCCGGGCCCGAGGAAAGTGAGCCGAGCCGAAGGATGGAGGCGAGACTGGCAACCGGGACGGCTGGGCGCAGCCCGACAACGCGGGGAGCGTTGGAGCCAAACAGGTTTTCCAACCCCTTCATTCCCCGCGCCGCCAAGGCCATTCAAGACCATCGCAGACCCGCCCGCACATCTGGCAGAGCTTTTTTAGATTGCCGCGGATCGAGCGTTCTGGCAGGCTCGCCGAGCATGCGTAGGCATTTTTTATTCTGGTTGGTCGTCTCCCTATCGATGGTGGGCCGCGCCTTTCCCAACGACTCGATCTCCACTTCGGGAGCCATCGTGCTTCGAAGCGACGTTCAGAAGCTGGAAGGCCAGGTGACCGCCAGCGGCCTCCAGGTGATCTCCACTGAGAAAAACGAAGCGTTTCGGCTCGTCACGCATGCTCTGGGACGGGAAGACAGCGTCGTGCTTTCCGGTGACGGTCGGGTAGAAACCTCCGGTAAGCTGGTGAGCCTAGTGAGGCCTTGTTTGACCGAGGAATACAGCGTCAGCACCGAAGGCCTGCGGCAGGATTTTCTGATTCATGAACGCCCCCAAGGTTCCGGGCCGCTTCGTCTCATGCTGAACGTCGAGGGAGCAGCCTGTGAAAGCATCGAGCAGGGTGTGAAACTCACCCTGGCAGGCTCCGGACGCGAGATCGCCTACAGCAAGCTGAAGGTCACCGATGCTCGTGGCAGGGAACACGCCGCCATGATGCATTCGGACTCCACCACGATGATCGAGATCGTCGTGACGGATCAAGATGCCGCCTACCCGCTGCGCATCGATACGACCTTGAGCGATGCCGATTGGGTGAGCCTGAACAACGACCTCCTCGGCACGACCGGCTCGGTCTATTGCTTCGCCGATGACGGCGCGGGCAATCTGTATGCGGGTGGAGATTTTACCCACATCGGAGGTATCACGACCAGTAACATCGCCCGCTGGGACGGCACTCGCTGGTGGCCGGTGGGCGGTGGAGTGAATGACCGGGTTGAGTGCATTGCCTTTGGAGGCGGGAATCTCTATGTGGGAGGTGTCTTTACCAGCACAGGAAGCACGCCTGCATCACGCGTTGCCCGCTGGGATGGAACGGCCTGGCATGCCATGGGTTCGGGAATCATCGGATGGCCTCTCGCTATTGCTGTGGATGGCTCAAATGTGTTTGTGGCTGGCACTCTTTCGCAGGCTGGAGGACTCAGTGTTTCCAACATCGCCCGCTGGGATGGAACAACTTGGTTACCCTTGGGATCGGGCTGCAATGGAACAGTGGAAACACTGCTTGTCCATGATGGTCTGCTTTATGCAGGCGGGTATTTCGCCTCGGCCGGCGGCATTGCGGCGAATCGTGTCGCTAGATGGAATGGCACCACTTGGAGTAGCCTCGGATCTGGAATGTCGGGAGTGGTTAGTCGTCTAGTGATATTCCAAGGGGCGGTCGTGGCCGGAGGAGAGAGTGGTGTGGCGAGTTGGAATGGCAGTGCTTGGACGATCTTGGAGACATTGCCCGCGTGGCGGATGACCACCGATGGCACTCAATTGTTTTTCTATGTTTGGTGGCCCTATTGGACAGGAGATACCGGACTATTCCGACATGTCCCTGGCGGTGGTGCGGAGGGGATCGGCGAGCTTTTTGGCATCTTCTATGGAACCATCCCGGTTGGTATGGGCTCATTCCAAGGAGAGATCTATGTTTCCGGAGGGAACTTCCGGGAGGTAAGATGGTCTGATCAGGCGACTGGCCTTACCCTGCGCACCCAGGTGAACAATCTCGCTCGTTGGAATGGCTCGGAGTGGAGGCCCGTCTCAACCAACATCAACAACACCGTGGCATGCATGGCATCAGAGAATGGCCAGGTAGTCATCGGTGGCAGTTTCACGACAGCGGGCGGGACCAATGCCAGGCGAGTCGCCCTCTGGAATGGAACCTCATGGCAGGCTCTTGGAAATGGGTTTGATAAGTCAGTCATCGCCATCGCCAAACATGGGGCCGATGTGTATGCCGCCGAGATCGTGCAGCCGTCCTATTTTTTTCAACCGGCCACCTGCCGTGTGCAGCATTGGAACGGCTCCTCCTGGCAGGTGCTCGGCGGTGTCTTCGGTGATCGCATCCTGGCTCTCCACTGGCACAAAGGCTCGTTGTATGCAGCCGGCAGCTTTTTCTCCATCGGAGAAGACGAAAGGGTGAAAATCGCGCGGTGGAGCGGCACCCAGTGGGAGCAGGTGGGAGAAGGCATTCCGCTCTTGCATAATCCAGTGCGGGCCATGGTCTCGATGGGAGACGATTTGTATGTTGGAGGTTATGGCGTGGCGAAATGGAACGGGCAGGCGTGGAGTACGCTCCCCGGCGAAGTGGATGGCGACGTCTATTCGCTGGCAGTGCATGAGGGGCAGCTTCTTGCCGGTGGGGACTTCACCTCCATCGACGCTATCAACGTCAATGGTCTGGCTCGCTGGAATGGCACCCAGTGGTCCCCCTTCCCATTGTGGACGGGCAAGGATGTCATCGCCATGGCCGTCGAAGGAGCTGAGTTGTATGTCGCCACCCAATTTTTGTCGGTCGGCCACACGAAATTTCCTCTCCAGCAGTGGAATGGCAGCGCCTGGAGGTTCTCTGACATGGAGTTCTCGCAGCCGGGAGAATCGGTCAGCTTCAACGTCATCTCTTCCATGGCCGTAGCCAGCCCAGGAAAGCTCTGTATGGGCGGATACTTCGAGCACGTCTGGCGCGGGACAAATGTCACCCTTTCCCCCTACCTCATCCAGGCAAACATCCCCGGCAGCACGCTCAGCACGCAGGAAACTTGGAGGCAGACGCATTTCGGGACTTACAGCAACTCCGGCAACACCGCAGACGCGGCGGACTTTGATCTCGATGGCCTGCCCAATCTGCTTGAGTATGCCTTTGGCCTGAACCCCACGCAGGGCGTCTCCCGGGCGCTGCCGGTGCCGCAGGTGAATGGCTCCAACTACGTGGTCAGCTTCACCCAGCCCGTGGGCATCAACGGCGTCACCTATGGAGCCGAATGGAGCACCACACTGGCCCCCGGCAGTTGGGTATCGATCCCGAACACCGGAACGGCTCCGCAGTACACCTTCAGCGTGCCACTCAGCGGGAACACCCGCGTCTTCGTGCGCCTCAAGGTCATGACACCCTAAGCCAGAAGGGCAGGAGTCCGCGATGGCTCGCGGCCCGGACGGGAGACTTTGAGAAGAGGAGACTTTGAGTGGAGAGACTCTGAAGCTCTGAAGTTCTGCCGCTCTGAAGTCACACTCCCCGTCTCGCAGCGCCAGCTGCTCTCCCA
>JBEIGR010000074.1:0-14133 GCA_040381795.1 Verrucomicrobiaceae bacterium
ATGATGCCGTGCTCCTGATACTGGATGAGCGTGGTGGTTTCGATCCCGGTGATCTCCGCGAGCAGTTCGAGGGTGTAGGTTTCGTTCATGGCTCAGGCGCGGGGGGTGAAGGTGGAGGTGGCGCGGAGTTTTTCCCAAAGCTCCCGTTCGGCATCCGTGAGCGTCTTGGGTAGCACGATCTGGATCGTGACGAAGAAATCGCCGCGCCCGCCGCTCTTGTCGGTCGGCAGGCCTTTGCCGCGCACACGAAGCTGCTGGCCGTTTTCGGTCCCGGCGGGGATGCGGAGTTTGATGCTGCCATCGAGGGTGGGCACGATGACCTCCGCCCCCAGGACCGCTTCCCACGGGGCCACGTCGAGCGAATGATGGAGATCGGCCTCACGCGTGGTGAAATCGGGATGGGAGGCATGACGCACGCGGAGATACAAATCACCTGCTTCACCGCCGTTGCGGCCTGGCTCGCCCTGACCGGGGACGCGGATGCGGCGTCCATCCGTGGCACCGGGCGGGATGCGCACCTGAAACTCATGCATTTGGGCCACGCCGGTCTGGCGATTGACCGTTTGCATGGAAATGGGCCGTTGGGTGCCGAGCATGGCCTCCTCTAGCGTGACGAGGATGTCGCCCTCGATGTCGTGTCCGCGGCTGGCGCGGCCTTTGGCGGTGGATTTGGGCATGTATTCGTCCTGGAAGCCGTAGCGACTGCCGCCGCTGAAGTATTGCTCGAAGAAGTCACTGAAGCCCGTGCCGCCAAAGTGGACATCCTGCTCGTGAGCGGCGGCTGCTTCGGGCTGCTGCCAGTTCGCTCCGAGGGTGTCATACTTTTGGCGCTTCTCGGGATCGCTGAGGACTTCGTTGGCCTCGTTGATCTCTTTGAACTTCTCCTCAGCGGTCTTTTTGTCGGTCGCCGTGTCCGGGTGGTATTGGCGGGCAAGTTTGCGAAAAGCCTTTTTGATCTCGTCCGCGGTCGCCTCTCGCGGGACACCGAGGGTGGCGTAGTAATCTTTGAAGCTGGTAGGCATGTGTCATACAAAACGTCATTCCATGAACTCTTCATTGGCGTTTCTTCGGCATTCTTTGACTTTGCCATGCCGCAACTTTGATCTGACGGAGAGCGTTGCAATCATCACCCACCATGACAGCCACTGCTGACGCCTCATCACCCCGCGCCCATTGGCGGCAGGATGGCGGTGTGATGACTCTGGAACTGGCCGGTGACTGGTGCCGCGGAGGTCCCGAGGCCGTGGTCAGCGGAGAGCCGCCTGGCAAAGCCGTGGAGCGTTACGAGGCAAAAGGGCTCGGAGCCTTTGACTCCATGCTTCCCGCCTTTTTGCTGGCGCATCTACGGGCGCATCCACCCGAATCAGGAGCCGCGCCATCGTTTGAAGGACTGCCGCCGAATCTCCGTGGCCTTCTTGAGCTGGCCCTCGCCGTGCCGGAGGAGATCGTGGCGCAAAGCGGCAAGCCTGGGTCTTTTACGACGAGGCTGGGAAAGCTCTCGTTGAGGGCGTGGAAGAGCACGCTGGATGTCGTCGAGTTCGTGGGGCAGTGTTCACTGTCCGTGGGGCGTTTCGTTTCAGGGCGAGCACGTTTCCGCACACCGGACCTGTGGCTCAGCGTGCAGGAGTGCGGCATCGAGGCGCTGCCCATCGTGACGCTCATCAGCTTCCTCATTGGCATGATCCTGGCCTTTGTAGGCAATGCACAGCTCACGAATTTCGGCGCGAACCTCCTCGTGGCCGATCTCGTCGCCATCGCCATGGTGCGCGAGATGGGCGTGGTGATGACTGCCATCATCATGAGTGGCCGCACCGGGGCCGCCTTTGCCGCGCACATCGGCAGCATGAACGCGAACGAGGAGATCGACGCGCTGCGCACCTCCGGCTTTGATCCCTTTGACTACCTCGTGCTGCCGCGGCTTCTGGCGCTGGTGATCATGATGCCCATCCTGACCATCTACTCGAATGTCGTCGGCATCCTCGGCGGCATGATGGTGGGCTCTTTTGTCGGCATCCCCACGGTGCTCTTCTGGAACGAGACGCTGCTCTCCATCAATCTCACCAACTCCTCGCTCGGCGTGATCAAGAGCGTCTTTTTCGGCGTGGCGATCGCTATCAGCGGCTGCATGCAGGGCATGCGGGCCGGGCGATCCTCCGCCGCGGTGGGCGAGGCCACCACGCATGCCATCGTGGCCGCCATCACCTGGGTGGTGGTGCTCGATTCCGCCTTCGCCGCTGTCTTCACCATCCTCGACATCTGACCATGCCAGCCAAGATCAGCGTGCACGACCTCACCATGGCCTACGGGCCGGTGGTGATCATGCGTGACCTGGAGTTTGAGGTGAAGGACAAGGAGATCTTCGTCATCATGGGTGGCAGCGGCTGCGGCAAGAGCACGCTGCTGCGCCACCTCGTGGGCCTGATGGAGCCCGCCAAGGGCCGCATCCTCTACGACGGCCAGGATTTCACGGCAGCGAGCAGTGTGGAACGTGCCGGCTTCATCAAGCGCTTCGGTGTCATGTATCAATGGGGTGCCCTGTGGTCATCGCTTACGCTTGGTGAGAACATCGCCATGCTCATCGAGGAGGCAGGAAAGCTGCCGCCGAAGACCGTGCGCGATCTGGTGGCCTACAAGCTCTCGCTCGTGGGCCTCGCCGGCTACGAGGACTACTACCCGGCGCAGTTGAGCGGCGGCATGAAGAAGCGTGCCGGCATCGCCCGCGCGATGGCGCTCGATCCGGACATTCTCTTCCTCGACGAGCCCAGCGGCGGCCTCGATCCGCTCAGCGCCAAACGGCTCGACGATCTCATCCTGCGCCTCCGCGACAGCCAGGGCTGCACCATCGTCATCGTCACGCACGAGCTTGCGAGCATCTTTGGCATTGCGGACACCGCACTGTTCCTTGATCCTTTGACACACATGCAAGGAGCCCTCGGCAATCCCAAACACCTGCGCGAGCACTCCGACAACCCTGCGGTGCGTCTCTTCCTCAACCGCGGCCTCGCTCCGAAACCTTCCTCATGAGCAAAAAAACCAGCCCCACCCTGATTGGACTGTTCACGCTCGGCGGCCTGCTGCTCGCCGGAGCCGCGCTCGTGCTGCTGGGAGCCGGAAAGTTCTTCGAGAAGACCGCGAACATCATGCTCTACTTCGACAAAAGCGCCGACGGGCTGCTCGTGGGCTCCGAGGTGCGCTTTGGCGGCGTGCGCATCGGCCGGGTGAGCTCGATCAGCGTGCTCGTGGATCCGAAGGAAAACCGCAAGATCATTCCCATCCTCGTCGAGATTTCCTCACGCCAGCTCGCCGCGGCCGGTGCCACCACCGGCGGCGGCATTGATTTCACCACCGAGGCTGGCGTGCAGGCCGCCGTGGCCAGCGGCCTCCGCGCCCGCATGAAGCAGATGAGCTTCGTCACCGGCCAGATGAACATCGAGTTCGACATCGTGGCGGATGATCCCGGCCTCGTCTTTGAGCCGCCGGAAAAGCTCCCTTACCCCGTCGTCCCCACCGTGGGAACGGAGCTCGACGAACTCATGCTCAGCATCAGTGATGGCTTGAAGAAACTGAACACGATCGACCTCGCCGGCCTCATGAGCGAGCTGCGAGCCACGCTGGCCAGCGCGAAGACGCAGATCGACGCGCTAAACATGAAGGAGATCAGCGACAATCTCACCAGCATCACCGAGGACGTGCGCAAGCTCACCGGGAGTGAAAAGCTCGGCAAGTCCATCGACAACCTCGACAGCGCCCTGGCGAACCTCAAGGCCTTCACCGAGAAGGCAGACAAAGGCATCGACCCGGTGCTCACCGACCTCGAAAAAGCCGTGCAAAAGGCCAACGCCGCCTTCACGCAGCTCGAAACCGCCTCCGCGGACATTTCGAAGGCCGCCAACCCACGCGCCCCCGTTTTGATGCGCCTGCAACTCGTGCTTGAAGAGGCGGGGCACGCGGCCCGCGCCATCAAGGAACTGGCGAACGATCTCAAGCGCAATCCTAATTCCCTTCTGCTCGGCAAGGAGACCAAGCCATGAAGACCCGCGCCCTGCTGTTGTTGCTCGCTTGCGCCGGTTGCAGCCAGTTGATGCCCGTGAAGGACAAGGCCGTGCATTACCTGCTGGCGCCTCTGGCAACAGAAAAGCCTCTGAAAGCCACCACGCCGGCGATTGCCGTGAACCGCGCCGCCCTGCCGGGTTACCTCGATACCGAGCAATTCGTCACCCGGCGCGATGATCTGCTGGTGACGAGCGACATCGACCTTTGGGCCGAACCTCTAGACGATGGCATTTCGCGCGTCGTCGCGGCGAATTTGCGAAACCTCACCGGCTCGATGAACATCCAGCCGGTGCAGCGCTTCACCACGCTCGATTACTCGCACCTGCTCGAACTCCGTGTCTCGCAGTTCGAAAACGACTCCGCAGGCAAGATGGTGCTTCGCGGTGCGTGGAGGATGCAACCTGTGACGGGCGCTGACGCGTCCGAGCATGCGTTTCGCATCACCGTGCCTCTGAAATCCGATGCGACGGATGTGAGAAGCCGCGTGAAAGCGATGAACGAGGCCCTGTTTCGGCTGGCACGAGAGATTCCGATGCCGTGATGAGCAAGAGGGCAAGTTTCGCCTTGGATACGGCAAGCGACGGGCAACGGCATGACGCGGCCGGACGTTTTGTACATGCATGAAAACAAAACCAAGCACCGTCTCGACCGCGAAGAAGAAAAAAGGCGCCACCTCCGGTGTGACCGCCCTTATCAAGATGCCCAAGAAGGCCCTGACCGGCCCGATTGACACCACGGAGAAGCCGGGCGCCCGTGGCGACCACGGCAGCCCCGGTCGTGGTGAGATCCGAAAGACCACTCATCGGGTCATGGGTTCCCGCCAGTCCCAAAAGCCCGTGGAACGAACGAATCAAGCACGCAAAAAACGCGGCTGATTCACCGCATCAGCATTCCCGCCACGCAGGCGGTGCAGTAGCAGGCCAGCAGACCGCCGAGCATGGCTTTGAAGCCGAGCTTCGCGAGGTCCGCCCGGCGCTCAGGCACGAGGGCACCGATGCCGCCGATCTGGATGGCGATGCTGGCGAAGTTCGCGAAGCCGCACAGCGCATAGGTCAGGATCTCCGCCGTGCGGGGCGTGAGGGTGTCGGCCTTGCTCTGCTCGGCGAGATGCATGTAGGCGATGAATTCATTCAAGACGACCCGCTCACCGAGAAGCGCTCCCGCCAGGCCCGATTCCTCCCACGGAATGCCCATCAGCCAGGCGCAGGGCGCATTGAGCCAGCCCAAAACCACGTTCAGCGGCTGCGGCACGCTTTGGCCACACAGTCGCAGGCCGAGCGAAAGCAGGTAATTCGCCAACGCCACCACGGCGACAAAGGCTACGAGCATGGCGAGCACGTTGATGGCGAGCTTTATGCCATCGCTGGCCCCATGACAAAGCGCGTCGATGGCGTTCACGGTCTCGCGTTCGATGGGTTTGTGGGCACCGTGGGCCGTCTCGCTGACTTCGGTTTCCGGAAGGAGGATTTTCGCCATCATCATCGCCGCCGGGGCGCTCATCACGCTGGCGGTCAAAAGATGCCCGGCTGAGACGCCAAAGGAAACATAAGCCGCCAGCACACCTCCGGCTATGGTGGCCATGCCTCCCACCATCAGGCAAAGCAGTTCGCTCCGCGTCATCTTGGCGAGGTAGGGCTTGATCACGAGCGGGGCCTCCGTCTGGCCCATGAAGATATTCGCGGCGGCGGCGAGTGTCTCACTGCCGCTGGTGTGCATCACGCGGCGCATGATCCACGCCGCGCCCTTCACGACCCATTGCAGCACGCCAAAGTGATAGAGCAGCGAGGACAGTGCGGAGACGAGGATGATGCTGCCGGTGATGATGATCGCCACCACCGGGGCGTCCGTTCTGCCAAAGACAAACACCATGCCCTCATCGGCAAAGCTCAGCAGCTTGCGGAAAGCTTTGTCCAGCCACGCGAAGAAGGTCTCGCCGCCTTTCGTCCGCAGCATGAGCCAGCCAAACACGAATTGCAGCGCCAGCCCGCTCGCCACGATGCGCCAGGGAAACCGCCGCCGGTTCTCGGACAGCCCCCAGGCCAGTCCCACAAACACAACGAGGCCTAAAATCGCGATAGCTTGCTCCATGGGCCGCGAGGCTAGCGGCCCGCGCCATTTCCAGCAACCTCGAACTCCCCCCTTGAACTTGAAACATTAAACTTTAAACCAACAGCCTCCCCCATCCGAGAACCGCGAACAGCGAACCGAGAACTTTCTCATGCCCACCACCTACCACATCGTCCCGACCGCCGCCCACAACGACCTCGTCCGCGCCGCTTACCTCCATCGCGGTTACACCGCCGCCGAGGCCGATGACGCCGCGCGGTTCTGCGAAATGGCCTCCGCGCATGGCATTCGCACCCACAACGCCATCAAAGCTCTCCACCTCGACCACCTCTTCGGAAGCGCCACCGGCGGCTGCAAGCCCGGTGCCGAGATCGAGGTCATCGAGAAGCGATTCGCCGCCAGCGAGGTGTGGGACGGCAAATTGAAGCTCGGTCAAAGCGTGGCCTTCCGCGCCATGGAGCGCTGCATGGAATTCGCCGATAAATACGGCGTCGGCCAGGTCAGCGTGGACAATGCCTTCCACTACCTCTGGGGTGGCGGCTACGTCATGGAAGCCGCCAAGAAAGGCTACATCGCCTACACGAACTGCACCTCCACCCTCGGCGAGGTCGTTCCCTTCGGTGGCAAATTCCCCGTGCTCGGCACCAATCCGCACTCCTGGGGCATCCCCACGCAGGACGCCTGCGGTTTCCCCGTCGTGATTGATTGGGCCACGTCCACCGTGGCCATGGGCCGCGTGCAGCAGCTCAAGCGTGAAGGCAAGCCGCTGCCTCCCGGCGCCGCCGTGGACAAGGACGGCAAGCCCACCACCGATGCGAACGAGGCCGCGTGGTTGCTTCCTTTCGGCGCCCACAAAGGCTACGGCCTCTCCCTGCTCATCGAAATCATGGGCGGCATGATCGGCGGCTCGCTCCCGACCCTTCGCGGCGGCGGCGGTCATCCCGACATCAAATCCCAGCCCTTCCCAGCCGGTGAAAAGCGCACCAGCAGCTTCTACTTCCAGGTCATCCATCCCGATGCCATCAGCAGCGGACGCTTTGCTCAAGGCCGCACCTTTGCCCAGAACGTCAAAGCCGTGATCGACGATATCCTCGGCCACGGAAACGAAGCCTGCATGCTCCCCGGCCAACCCGAGGCTCAAAACGCCGCCCACACCGCCAAAGCCGGCGGCCTCCTCTTCACCACCGCCGAAGTCGAAGCTCTCAACGAGATCGCCGAAGAGTGCGGCAAGCCGAAGTTCGAGGTGAGCACGCTCAAAACCTACGACTGCTGATGCCGCGTTCGAAGGGACAAAAGGGACTCAAGAGACACAAAGGACTTTTGGCCCTTCTGTCCCTTCTGTCTTTTTCGTCCCTTTATGCCATCGAGACCCGTTTCGACTTCGAATCGGTCCAGATGGCCACGAAGTTCCATCTGAGCCTTCACGCTGAAAACCGCGAAAAGGCCGAAAAAGCTGCGGAGGATGCCTTCGAGCATGTTTCAAAGCTCACCGGCCTCTTTTCCGACTACGAGCCCAACTCCGAACTGAACCGCCTCAACGCCGCGAAGCCCAACGAGCCCTTCAAAGCCAGCCCGGAGCTCGTCGAGGCCGTCCACCGCTCGCTCGAAATCTCCCAACTCACCGACGGAGCCTTCGACATCACCTGCGGGCATCTCACCCGCTTGTGGCGCAGCATGAAGAACCGCAAGCAACTCCCGCCGCGCGAGCGTCTCGCCGCCGCGAAGGCCACCATGGATTGGCGGGCCGTGAAAGTCGATACACAGACCAGCACCATCACGCTCATGAAGCCCGGCATGCTCCTCGACCTCGGCGGCATTGCCAAAGGTTACGCCGCCGACTCGGTGCTCAAACGCCTGCGTGAACGGCACCACATCACCCGCGCCCTCGTCATCGCGGGTGGTGATATCGCCATCGGTGATCCACCTCCCGGCAAAGATGGCTGGGAGGTCAAGCTGCGTTCCTCCGTCGAGGCAGAAACCACCGTCGTCCTAAAAAACGCCGCCGTCTCCACCTCCGGCGACATGTATCAAGCCATCACTCTCGGCGACACCCGCTACGCCCACATCATCTCTCCCTCGACCGGCCTTGGCCTCACGAAGACGGTCTCATGCTCCGTCATCGCCCCCGACGGTACCACCAGCGATGCCCTCGCCACCGCCATGGTCGTGCTCGGCAAAGAAAAGGGCAGCGAGATCGCCAAGAAGATCCCCGGCATCACGTTGAGGTGGGGTGATTGATCCCCATGCACCGCCGCACCCTTGCCAAAATCGCCCTCGGTAGCCTCGCCGGGCTGACAGGATGTGGAAAAAAGCGCGGGAAGTCCGTCGAGCTTACGCAGCACTACCTCGACCGCATCGCGAAGCTCGATCCGTTGATTCATGCGGTCATCGAGTTGAACCCCGACGCCCTCGACATCGCCAGGAAACTCGACGCCGAGCCCAAACCGCGCGGCCCGCTGCATGGCGTCCCCATTTTGATCAAGGACAACATCGAAACCGGCGACCGCATGCTCACCACCGCCGGTTCGCTGGCCTTGCTCGACTCGCGACCGCGTGAAGATGCGCCGCTCGTGCAGAAGCTGCGGGCGGCGGGTGCGGTCATCCTTGGCAAAACGAACCTCAGCGAGTGGGCCAACATGCGCTCGCCAAACTCCACCAGCGGCTGGAGCGCCCGTGGGGGCCTCACCGCGAATCCGCATGTGCTCGACTGCAATCCCAGCGGCTCCAGTTCCGGTTCTGCGGCGGCGGTTTCAGCCAGTCTCTGCTTTGCCGCCATCGGCACAGAGACGGATGGCTCCATCGTCAGTCCATCGAGCGCCTGCGGGATCGTCGGCTTGAAGCCCACGCTCGGCCTCATCAGCGGCCAAGGCATCATCCCCATCACCCACTGGCAGGACACCGCCGGGCCAATGGCTCGCAGCGTGAAGGACTGTGCGTTGTTGCTTGCCGCTATTGCTGAAAAGCCGGTGGACTGGAAACCCACCGAAAGGCTCGAAGGCCTCCGCCTCGGCTTCCTGCGTCATTTGAATGGCGAAAACGAGGATTTGCAAAACCTCACCGAAAGCTCACTCGACCTTCTTCGATCCCTCGGAGCCGAAATCATCGAAGTGGAGCTGCCGCACACCCGCGAGATCAGCAAGCTGCGCTTCCGCGCCATGCTCGGCGAGTATCGCGAGGACCTGAACACCTACCTCGCCTCGACCACGAGCAAGGTGCGATCCATGGCCGATTTGATCGCCTTCAACAAAGCCAACGCCGACAAGGAGATGCCATATTTCGGCCAGGAGTTCCTCGAAATGGCCGCCGCGCTCGATTCGGAGGAGGCCATCGCCGAGACGAAAGCCGTTCGCGAGACTGCTCGTCGTCTCGCCCGTGAGGAAGGCATCGACGCCGTGCTCAAAGAGCATCGCCTGGATGCCTTTGTCGTCTCCACCTCCGATCCAGCGGATGTGACCGACCTCAAAAACGGCCATCGCGGCGGTCGCGGCTGCTCCACCGTGCCTGCGACGGCGGGTTATCCGCATCTCAGCGTGCCGATGGGCCTCATCGGCAAGCTCCCGGTGAATCTATCCTTCTTCAGCACCGCCTGGACGGAGCCGCTGCTCTTACGCCTCGGCCATGCCTTCGAGCAAACAGCCCGCGTGGAGGTTTCTCCCGGCTTTTTTGCCGCATCGATGAAGCCTAACGGCCTTTGAACTTGCTGTCGTATTCGCGTTCGAGAGCCTGGAATTGTTCTTTGACGCTCTCGGCATCGAGCTGGATCAGCTCCGCGTCAGGCGTGACGGGCAGCCCCATGATGCGCTGGAGCAGCTTGAGCTGTCCGCACCATTCGCCGTGGTTGCGGCCTTCTAGGCGGCCTTCCTGGCGGCCTTCAGCGCGGAGTTGTTGGGCGGTGTTCATGGCGTCGGTTT
The DNA here is from genome assembly GCA_040381795.1 of Verrucomicrobiaceae bacterium. Lineage (GTDB taxonomy): Bacteria > Verrucomicrobiota > Verrucomicrobiia > Verrucomicrobiales > Verrucomicrobiaceae > Prosthecobacter. Next base: position 10,032 of record JBEIGR010000074.1, read on the forward strand.
GAAGTTCAGGGTTATTGATGAGTTTATGGGCGATGGCCTCCACGTCAATGCCAGCTTCCGCATGCACTGCGTAGAGCAGGCTGAGGTGAAACATGCTGGTGGAAATGGCCTTTGGGTGGCGAATGAGCTCCTCGGCCAGCCATTCGAAAAACAGCCTTAGCCGCTTCTCCTCCCGCGCCTTCTTCAAAAGTTGGAGGATGATGCGGATCGTGGCATCGCTCTCCGATTGCAGCGGGTCAAATTTCGAAAGATCGAGCAGCGCATGCCTGAATGACGGGATAAAAGGACGCAGCACCTCCTCCAGTCCCGCAGGCAGGGCCACGAGTTCCTCAAACGAGCAGGTGGGCGTCCATCCTTGCGGCCCCAGGTGCAACACAAAGGGAATCACTGGCGGTAGCGGCAGGCCGTGCTTCTCGATCCAGGCATTCCAAATATCCGTCATGTAGCCAAGCAGTCGCAGCGGCATGGTGGGATCGACCGTGCTTTGCTGCTCAAAAAGTAGATGAAGCAGCATTGGCTCCTCACCCATCGAGACGGTGTAGAGCAGGTCCGAATGCGTCTGCTGGAGCGTGTGCCGCACGAACGATCCAGGCACCACCATCAGCGTGCTCCAGTCTGCTTGCGCCGCGATGGCAGGCGGCAAATGCGAGCGGAAGAAACGCCCGGCGCAGTCGAGATCGGAAAACGCTTTCTTGATGAAGGCGTCATGCGGATGCGCCGCCAGCTCGAAATCGCGGAGATCCTGCTCCAGTTGCTGGCGGGCTTTGTTTTCTTCGTCCTGGCTCATGCAGGATCGATTTTGGCAGAAAAGACCGATTTGGGAAAGCCTGACTTCACACGGAGTTCATCGTCTGAGGCTTGAACTTTGGTCCAGGGAAGGCTCCGTATGGCTCAATCCGCCCCATGAAGAAAAATCCCGCCGCGTCCAAGAAGCCCTTCAAGAGGCCGAAGGTCATGTCACGCTGGGAACGATGGAAGCGGCTGGTGCTTTTCCTCCTCATGGGCAGCACGTTGCTCGTCACCTTGGCGGCGGCCATCGTGATCGCGGTGTACAGCAATTGGGCGAAGGATTTCGATCTCACCAAGCTGGGCCAGATGCCGGAGCGCACGGTGGTGTATGATTTCAAAGGCGAGGTGCTCGGTCGCATGCACGGAGAGAATCGCATCGTGGTGCCGCTGAGCGAGGTTTCACCTTGGTTCGTCAAGGCGCTGCTCGCTCGTGAAGACTCACGCTTCTACTCGCACAGCGGCATCGATTACGTCGGCGTGGCCCGCGCCGCCGTGCGCAATGTGAAGGACGGCCGCATCGTGCAGGGGGCCAGCACGTTGACCATGCAGCTCGCTCGCAACAGCTACCCGGAGCTGGGCGATGACCGCAACATCCACCGCAAGATACTCGAAATGATGCTCGCCCGTCGCATCGAGAAGCACAGCACGAAGGAGCAAATCATCGAGCACTATGTGAACCGCATCTTCTTCGGCACCGGCCTCTACGGCATCCAGCGGGCCAGTCAGGTGTACTTTGGCAAGCACGCCAGCCAGCTCTCACTCAGCGAATCAGCCCTCATCGCAGGCATCGTGCGCAGCCCTGTGCGCTTCTCACCCTTCCGAAACTACGACGGAGCCATCAAAGAACGCAATGATGTACTCCAGCGCATGCTGGCCACGAAGATGATCACGCCGGAGGAGGAAATCGAGGCACGCTATGCCGATGTGATTCTGCATGCGCAGCCCGTTTTCCAAGGCCAGGGTGGCTATGCGCTCGACATGGTGCGGCAGGATCTCGACCTCATTTTGGAAAAGCACGATATCGAAGATGGCGGTCTTCAGGTCTTCACCACCATTCACAAAGAGCTGCAAGTGGCCGCCGAGGCCGCCGTGGAAAAACGCCTCGCCGCCGTCGAGAAGCTCAAAGCCTACAAACATCCGACCAAGGCTGAGTTTGATTCCACCTGGGATCACACCTCCGAGGTCAGTACCACGCCTTACCTGCAAGCCGCCGTTACCTTGCTCGATAACTCCACCGGCGGCATCCTCGCCATCGTGGGCGGTCGCGATTACCGGCATAGCAAATACAACCGCGCCATCCAGGGCGAGCGCCAGATCGGATCAACCGTCAAACCCTTCGTCTATGCGGCAGGCGTCGCTGCGGGTTTTTTGCCTGGCACTTTGATCGACGACGCGCCCATCCAGCCCGGTGAAATCCAGGGTGGCGATCCCGGCTGGAGTCCGCAGAACAGCGACGGCAAATTTTTAGGCCTCAAAACCCTTACCGATGGTCTCGTGCTCAGTCGCAACACGATGACCACGCGCCTCGGCAACTACACCGGCCTCGACCGCGTGCTCAACCTGCTCGCCGATTCTGGCTTCAACATGCCAAAGGTGCGCACGCCGCAGATCTACATCGGCAACATCGGCGGCAACGTGCGCCAACTGGCCAGCGCGATGAGCGTCTTCCCGAATCAAGGCGTTCGTCGCCGCACCTTTCTCATCGACCGCATCGTCGATAAAACTGGGGCCATCATTTACCAGACACCCGTCCTGGAGGCCGAGGTGGTGAATCCAGGCGTCGCCCATGTGATGCGACAAATCCTCGGGCAGGTGATGGAGCGAGGCACTGCGGCCGCCGTGCGCAGCGAGCATGGCTTCAAAGAGCCCGGCGGTGGCAAAACGGGCACGACGAATGATTACAAAGATGCGTGGTTCGCCGGTTACACCGACCGACTCACCTGCGGTGTCTGGGTCGGCCTCGACAAGCCGCAGACGATCATCGACGAAGGTTACGGTGGCCGTCTCTCGCTGCCGATTTGGGCTGATCTCATGAAGGAGGCCGTGAAGATCGGCTACAAAACCGATGTGGCGAAGGCTGGCCTGCCGCTCACTCGCGTGTCGCTTTGCCGAATCAGCTCACAGCTCGCCACGGATGGCTGTCATCATGCTGGCATGGCCTATGACGATGCCTTGCCCTACGAGCTCGTGCCGCAGGACTTCTGCGTCGAACATCGCGGCGTCGCCCCGCGTGTGGCGCAGCCGCAAGGCCAGCCCGCTGGCGAGGGCAGTGGTTTTTGGGGTCGCGTGAAACGCTGGTTCCAGTAGAGTGAGCGCGTCATGAAATCGCTGCTCACCTTCGCCGTCGTTGCCGTCATTCTGTATGTTGCCTGGGACATGTTTGGAGATTCCGTTTTGGGATCGGTCAAACAAGCCACGGGAGGCGTTTCGAGCGGCCTTTCGAGTTCCGTGAACCGGGCGGAAGGAGCCGATTTCAATGCCCGCTACGATGGCGCGGTTCGAAAGCTCACCCTCACTTCGCCGAAGAATGCCGATCTGAATGTCCGGGTGAATCCCGAGGACTTGTCGATGTATTTGAAGCTTCCCGGCACGCTCGTGCCGCATGTGCACATCAGCTACGATGCTTCGTCCTTTGCCTCCACGGCGGAGCAAAATGCCTTCGAGTCCACCGTCCGCCGCGAAGTCGAGCGAGCCAATGCTCGCGCGAGCTTCTCGGCGACGGGTCGTCCGAAATCCCTTTGAGGCTTTCTACTTCCCCAGCTCGCTGAGGTATTTGATGAGATGCGCGAGTTGCTGCTCGTTCATCGTGCTGGTGAGGCCGTCGGGCATTAGGGCGCCGCCGGATTGGATCTTTTGCGTCTCGGACTTCTTGATGGGTTTGATGGCTCCGGTGAGGTCGCGGATGGAGATGGTGTCGGCGGTGTCGGTCTGTTTGAAGCCGGTGATGACAGTGCCATCCTTCATCGTCACAGTGGCGGCTTCGAAGCCTTCTTTGACGTTCAGCGCAGGCCAGACGACCTCGGTAACGATCATGTCGATGGGCAGGCCGCGAGCGATGGCACTCAAGTCGGGGCCGATCTTGCTGTTCGCGGGTCCAGGGATATGGCAGGCGATGCAGCCGGCGGCTTCGTAGATCTTTTTGCCTTCGGCGGCATTTCCAAAGGTGTTCGCGCCTTTGACGATGTTGGCGATGTATTCCTTTGTGTAGGCTGGTAGCGCGGAATTGATGCCGGCGAGCTTCATGAGCAGCGGCGAGAGCTTTGCGTCGTTCTTGCCGAGGTTGTTGAGCGTTTGCAGCACCTTTTTGGCCTGC
>JBEIGR010000075.1:0-14133 GCA_040381795.1 Verrucomicrobiaceae bacterium
CGATGAGGCCCGGATTGAGCTTTTGGAACTGTGCCAAGGTCATGCCGAAGGCTTTTGCGATCTTGGAGGGATTGTCACCAGGTTGGACGGAATATTGGGCCATGGCGCGAATCATGCCGGATCGGACTCGAAACATCAATCGTGCAATTTTTGTCTTCGCCTGGCCATGGCTCGTGCCCTGGTAAAATGAGCCTTTGGCGAATAGCTTTAGAAGAGTCTGAAAAAAGTTTCAGCGACTTGGCACGGGGGGTGCTAAGATTTCACTTGGAGCTAATTCCACACCCCGTACTATGCTGAAATCCAACAACCATCCTCGAACCTGGCGCAGCATCGCAACTGCTGCGGTCTTCGCCATCGCCACCCTCGCTATCACCCCCGGTGACATCCGTGCCCAGGATGCTGCTGCGCCCGCTCCGGCTCCGGCCGCCGCGGCTCCCGCACCAGCGCCTGCTCCGGCTCCCGCTCCCGCTCCCGCAGCTCCGGCTCCGGCAGTTGAGGCCGCACCTGCCGCTCCAGATGCCGCCGCGCTCGAAAAGCGCATCGTGGACCTTGAGCAGTATTTCAACAACTTGGCTCCCTCTGCGGATGGTAAACTCGCCGGCCTTGCAGGTCCTGGTCATAACGGTTTCCTCATGATTTGCGCCGCGCTGGTGCTCTTCATGACGCTACCAGGTCTGGCTCTCTTTTACGGCGGTCTTGTTCGCTCCAAGAATGTTCTCTCCGTGCTCGCCCAGTGCCTTGGCTGTGCCGGTCTGGTGACCGTCCTCTGGTATTTCGTGGGTTACTCCTTCGTCTTCGGCGAACATCCTGCGGAAGGCGCTCCATGGTGGGCTCCTTACCTCGGTAGCACGAAGTACTTCTTCCTCGAAGGCGTGGGCGGTGCCCCCAACGGCAACTACACTGGCTGGCCTTCCCAGGCGGTGTTCAGCATGTATCAGCTTATGTTCGCGATCATCACCCCCGGCCTGATCGTCGGTGCGATCGCTGAGCGCATGAAGTTCTCTGCCATCATGCTCTTCATCACCCTCTGGATGTTCGTGGTTTACTTCCCTCTCGCACACATGGTGTGGGGCTTCGACGGTCTCATGAATGGTGTCTGGAATGGCGGCGCAAAGATTCCTGCCATCGACTTCGCTGGTGGCACCGTGGTTCACATGTCTTCCGGTTGGAGCGCTCTGGTGCTCTGCATCCTCCTCGGTAAGCGCTCCGGTTACGGCAAAGATAAAATGGCTCCGCACAGCATGGTGCTCTGCATGGTCGGCACCGGCATGCTTTGGGTTGGCTGGTATGGTTTCAACGCCGGCTCCGCTCTCGCCGCTGATGGCATCGCCGCTGGTGCGTTCATGACAACCACCCTTGCTGCCGCTACTGCCAGCGCTGTCTGGGCCCTGGTTGAAAAGCTCCACAAAGGTAAGCCCTCCGTGCTCGGCTTCTGCTCCGGCGCTGTCGCTGGCCTGGTTGTCATCACGCCTGCTGCTGGTTTCGTGACCGCCAAGTCCGCAATGATCATCGGCGTCCTCGCTGGCATCATCCCTTACCTCGGCGTGATGATCCTCAAGCCCCTCCTCAAGTATGACGATGCTCTCGATACCTTCGGCGTGCATGGCATCGGCGGCACCCTCGGTGCCATCGTGACCGGCATCTTCGCCACCGAGAAGATGAACGCCAACCTCGTCAGCGAAGCTTACGCCAAGGTCAACGGCCTCGACAAGCTCGTGCTTGAAGGCGGCCTCCTCGGAGCCCAGCTCAAGGCCTGCGCAATCACCATCGTGCTCTCTGTGGTCGCCACGCTCGTCATCACTTTGATCGTGAAGCTTGTGGTTGGTCTCCGCCCGACTGCTGATGAAGAGTCCGTCGGTCTCGACCTCTCCGATCACGGCGAGGCTGGCTACGAGCACTAATCGCTCTCCGCTCTCAGATTCCTTCAGTTTACCCCACACCGGGCTGGCTTCATTGCCAGCCCGGTTTTTTTTACCCGAACCACTACGAGCGAAGAAAAGCTCACACGAAGGCACCAAGGCACGAAGGAACTCATTCTTTGTGCCTTCCTACCTTGGTGTGAGAATGAACAAACCCCCGTCACTCTCCGTTCCTCCATCAAGCCGCCTTGAGTTAAGCAGCCAGGCGTTTCAAATCCAGTCTCTCACCGCAGCGCAACACCTGGAGGGGCTGCTCCAGCCTCAGGCAGGCGGCGATGAATTCATCCGGCGTCTCCGTGTTGAACTCAAACATGTCGTAATGGCAGGGTACCACTAGGCGTGCGCCGATGGCCTTGGCCAGGGCTGCTGCCTCGGTTCCGTTGAGATTGCCCGCCACGTGGCGCTCGGGTCGGTTGCCATTGATCGGTAGGAAGGCGATGTCGATGGGGCCAAAGGCGCGGCATTTGGCGATGATGTCATCGTGCCAGAGCGTGTCGCCACTGTGAAAGAGGCGGAAGGGGCCGCACTTCACGAGAAAGCCGATGAAATGGCTCTCGCCGTTGGCATCACGCAGCACCTCATTGTGCTTCGCCACGGTCGCTTCGAGTTCCCAGTCGCCTTCGCGGCTCGCCTCCCGGTCGCCATGGGCGATGAGCTTCACGGCCGCGCCGGTCAGCCTTCGCTGCACCTCCTCGCGGATCGGATGAGGAAAATAGAGACGCAGGCCGGGATTCGCCGCTGCCAGCGGCAGCAGCGTCTCGGCATCCAGATGATCCGTATGCACATGGCTGGCCGTCACGCGGGTGATCCCGGTCAGTTTGGCCGGATCGATGCAGCGCTCCGTCATACGGATGTGGGGATTGTCCGTCTGCGCATACTTCTTCGTCAGCGAATCCGAGAGGTAGGGATCAAAAAACAGGCGCTCAGCCCCCCACTGCACCAGAAAGCCGCTCTGCCCCGTCCACCACACATGGAGCGAGTCCACGTCTGGCGAGGCCGCCGCGAGATCGGCGAGGAGCGCGTTGTCTTTTTGAAAAGCAAGAATCATGTGGGCAGCGGAGGTCAGGGAATGGTCTAGCGTGGGCAGGTGGCGGTAAGCAGTGATCCTGCCACAAGCTAGACTACTTAGACAGCGCAGCCTTGACCTCTGGATCATCTCTGCTTCCTTCCGCCCACCATGACCCCGCCCGCCACGGCTCTGCTTCTCCTTTCCCTGCGACTTACGCAAGGGTAGGCGGCCCGCGTTTCCTCGTCATGCACCCCTTGCCGTCACGTCACGGCAGTCTTTTGATCTCAGGCACCTTTGCGGTCCTTCCCATTCTGTTTCCTACGTTCTCTCATGTTAAAGAATCCATCTGTTAAATACCAGCGCTTCGATCCCGTCACGTTGCCAAACCGCCGCTGGCCGTCTCAAACCATCTCCCAAGCGCCCATCTGGTGCTCCGTCGATCTCCGTGATGGCAATCAAGCCCTTGCCGTGCCGATGAATGTCTCGCAGAAGCTCGACATGTTCGATGCGCTGGTGAAATGCGGCTTCAAAGAGATCGAAGTCGGCTTTCCCTCCGCCTCGAACACCGAATTCGCCTTCAACCGCCGTCTCATCGAAGAGAATCGCATCCCCAACGATGTCACCATCCAGTGCCTGGTGCAGGCGCGTGAGGATTTGATCGAAAAAACCGTCGAAAGCCTCATTGGGGCCAAAAAGGTCGTCATCCACATGTACAACTCCACTTCGCCTGCGCAGCGGAAGTATGTGTTTGGGAAGTCGAAGGAGGAAATCATCGCCGTGGCCGTCAAAGGAGCGCAGATGATCAAAGATCGCCTCCACCGCCTCACCGCCGGTGGCACGCACGTCACGCTGCAATACTCGCCGGAAAGCTTCAGCGCCACCGAGGTCGAGTTCGCCAAGGAAATCAGCGAGGCCGTCATGGACGTGTGGCAGCCCACGCCGCAGCACAAGATGATCCTCAACCTGCCGGACACCGTCGAGGTCTGCATGCCCAATGTGTATGCCGACCAAATCGAGTGGATCTGCACGAACCTCAAAAACCGTGAGAGCGTCATCATCAGCCTGCACACGCACAACGACCGCGGCACCGGCACCGCCGCTACGGAACTGGGCCTGCTCGCGGGCGCGGACCGCGTCGAAGGCACGCTGTTTGGCAATGGCGAGCGCACGGGCAATCTCGACATCGTCCAGGTCGCCATGAATTTGTACATGCACGGCATCGACCCGCAGCTCGACTTCAGTGACATGAGCGCCCTCATCCACATGTATGAGCGCACCACCGGCATGACCGTGGCTCCGCGTCACCCCTACAGCGGCGAACTCGTCTTCACCGCCTTCAGCGGTAGCCATCAGGACGCCATCAAGAAGGGCCTCAGCGGCTACGAGCAGCACAACTCCATCTGGGATGTGCCTTACCTCACCATCGACCCGAACGACATCGGCCGCGAATACCGCGAGGTCATCCGTGTGAACTCCCAAAGCGGCAAAGGTGGCGTCGCGTATCTTCTCGAAAGCGAATTCGGCATCGAACTGCCGAAGGACATGCAGCGCGAGTTCGGCCCCATCGCCAACGACATCGTCGATAAGCTCGGCCGCGAAGTCAGCGGCACCGAACTGAAGGACATGTTCTGGAAGGAATACATCCTCCGCGAGACGCCTTATCAGCTTTATCACTTCCACGCCGATGGCGTGGATGGCGTCTTCACCTGCCGCAGCAGTCTCGTCGTGAATGGCAAGGAACGCGGCGTCACCGGCAAAGGCAACGGCCCCATCGCCGCCTTCGCCGACGCCTTGATCAGCGATGCCGGCGCTCCGAGCTTCGAAGTCACCACCTACCGCGAGCAAAGCCTCTCCAGCGGCACCGAAGCCGCCGCCCTCGCCTTCATCCAGATCAAAACCGCCACCGGCAAGCTGGTGTGGGGTGCTGGTGTGGACACGAACATCGAACTCGCGTCGATCAAAGCCGTGCTGAGTGCGGTAAACCGGGCGGCATAAGAGCGAAGAGCTTCACCACAGAGTTCACAGAGGAGCACAGAGTTTGAATTCTGAGCCTCTGTGGACCTCTGTGCTCTCTGTGGTTGAATCCGGGGCGTTTTCGCGGCTTCAAGTGGCACCGGCAATCACGGCCATTCGCGTTCGCGGCTCAGTTCCGAAATGGAGCCTAGCAAACAGCCGAGTCCTCGTTCAGCCGCATACTCCCGGAAGATCCGAATTTCCTGCCAGTAACTGGTTGCACCGCCTTGAAGGCGCGCAGTTGCTTCACAACGTCCTCGTAGCTCTTGAACGTGTGCTTGGAGCGGGATTCCCGCAGTTGTTCCGAAAGACTCATGGGCGGACATTGGGGGCGGAAGGTTCAAAGTTCAAGCGTCAACCGGTCTATCACGGCCAACGAATAGCATCGCTTTCAAAGCCTTTCTATACCACGAGCCAAGCCGCCCCTCCATCAGAGCCGTGCTCAGTGCAGTGAACCGAGCAGCGTGAGTTTTCCGATCAGGCTGACAGCAAATGGGGGAAGAAAATGAGCCGCTCGGCATTTGCTGCCCCCATGTTTCTGTCAGCTTCTGGGTTTGAAAGTAAGGGGGCGTGAGGCGTGTCAGTTCAGGTAGCGGAATTCGGCGCTGGCGAAGAGGGCCTGGCAGAAGGAGGCGAGGGTGAGGCCTTTGAGGCTGTCTTTGGGGATGGCTTTGTTTTTGGCGGCTTCCTTGGGGAATTGGGTCCAGAAGGTGAAAAGGGCATCGCGTTCTTTTTGAGTGGGTTCGCGGCCAAAGGTGAGCAGGTAGGCCTGGGAGAGGCGCTGCTCAGGGGGGCCGTCCATCTTGCCGATGCGCTGGGCGAAGGCATCGGCCAGTCCTTGTGCCTGGAGGTTGTTCATGAGGAAGAGGCTTTGGGAGGGGACGTTGGTGGTTTCGCGGTCGCCATTGACGAGGCTGGCATCGGGGAAGTCGAAGACGCCGAGGAACTCGGGGATCTGGTCACGGATGAGGGGGAGATAGACGCTGCGGTAGAGCTGCGGCTTGGAATTGAACTCGCGGAGGAGATTGATGATGCCTTCACGGCCTTCGCCAGCCCGGGCGACGGGCGAGCCATCGACAGGGTAGTAGTTGATGACGCCGGCGATGCTCAGCATGGCATCGCGGATCTCCTCGGCATCGAGGCGGCGCTGGTTCATGCGCCAGCGGTGCTTGTTGTCGGGATCGACGGCGTAGTTGGCGGCATCGTGCGTGCTGCTCATCTGGTAAACGCGGCTGAGCATGATCTCGCGGATGAGTTTTTTCACGGACCAGCCGCTTTCCATGAAGCGGACGGCGAGATGATCGAGCAGCTCGGGATGCGAGGGCTTCTGGCCCATGGCACCAAAGTTATCCGGCGTGGTGACGAGGCCTGCGCCCATGAGTTTGAGCCAGATGCGATTCGCCATGACGCGGGCTGTGAGGGGATTGTCCTTGGAGGCAATCCAGAAGGCGAGATCGAGGCGGCCGCTGCCCTGAGCGATGTTGAGCGGCTCGCCTTTGGCACACAGCACTTCGACGAGGCCACGCGGGGTGATGTCGGCGGGTTGTTTGAGGTCGCCACGGATGAGGATGGGGCTGTTGACCGGTGCGGGACCGTCGAGCAGGCCCATGGCGAGGGTCTTGGGCGTGCCGTCGTCGTAGAAGAGATCGAGATCGGCCTTGATGCTTTCCGCACGGTCAAAGGAACTTCGCACGCGGAGGAAGTTCTGGGCGGATTGGCGTTCACGATCGGAGGCATTCTTGGTGCTCACCTCTTCGCGGATGTTGTCGGCGGTTTGTTTAGCTTCGTTGTAGCGCTGTTTGAGCAGGGCGACTTCGGAGGGAGCGATCTTGGCAAGGGCGGCGACTTGAGCGGCCTCACGGTCGAGCTCGATGAGCTTGCCGGGATTGGCGTTCTGGAGGTGGCTGTAGGTGCCGAAGAGCGTCTCGCTGCTGCGGAAGATGCCCGCGAGGGCGTAGTAATCACGCTGGGTGAAGGGATCAAACTTGTGATCGTGGCAGCGGGCGCAGGCGAGGGTGACGCCGAGCATGGCCTGGGACATGGCGTCGATCTGCTCATCGACGAGGTCCATCTGGAACTGGTCTTTGTCCCGCTGGTTGTGCCCTTTGGAGCCGATGGCCAGAAAGCCGGTGGCGATGATCTTTTCCGCATGCTCGTGCTTCGTGCTGAACTTCATCAAATCGCCCGCGATCTGCTCCTTGAGAAACTGGTCATAGGGTTTGTCCTTTCGGAAGCTCTCGATGACGTAGTCACGATAGCGCCAGGCATGCGGGTAGAGCACGTTGACCTCTTTGCCGCTGCTCTCGCTGTAGCGGGCCACATCGAGCCAGTGCCGCGCCCATTTCTCGGCGTAATGGGAAGAGTCGAGGTACATATCGACGACGCGTTTCACGGCATCGGGCGAAGTATCGGCGGCGAAGGCTTTTACCTCATCGGGAGTGGGGGGCAGGCCGGTGAGATCAAAGGCGATGCGGCGGATGAGCGTGGGGCGGTCCGCATCGCGGACGGGATGCAGGCCAGCCTGCTCCATGCGGGCGAGGATGAAGTGGTCGATGTCCGTTTTCACCCAGCCCTCGGTCTTCACGGCGGGAGGTGTTTGCTTCACGGGTTTCTGAAAAGCCCAGTGCTGGCGACCGGCATCCATGTCGATCACGCGCTTGCCACCGGTGGCATTGGCCACTTTTTGCTCGCGAGGATCGGGCGCACCCATCTCGATCCATTTTTTGAAGTTGGCGATGACCTCATCAGGTAGCTTTTGCTTCGGCGGCATCTGCATGTCGTCGTCTTCCCAGGTCATCGCCTGATACACGGTGCTCTCGCTGATGCTGCCGGGCGTGATACCGGGATGCCCGCTCTCACCGCCGAGGAGGGAGGCCTGCTTCGCATCGAGCGTGAGGCCGCCTTTGACCTTTTCGGAGTCGCTGCTGTGGCATTTGTAGCAATGCTCGACGAGCACGGGGCGGATGTTTTTCTCGAAGAAGGCGAGTTGATCCGGCGAGATGCCTGCATGGGCATTTTCAGCCGTGTCAGCGGCGTGCAGACGCGTGAGGGTAATCAGGGCAATCGAGAGGGAAAGGGCCTTCATGGTCGTGGGGAGGAGGTTCGCAGCTCCAACCGTGGCATAGCCCCAAAGTTGCAGTTCAATTACACCGGCGTGCAGGCGGATCGAAGCTCGGTTCGCAGAATCGAGGCGCATGGCGGGCTGAATTTCGGCCGATTTACAAGGGCCTTGCGAAGCACTTAAACGGGTCCGACACCTGCTCTCAAAGCTCTGCGAATATTTTTAAAACGATTGCAGCCTCAGGGCTGACATGTCGTAGCTTTTTCAGTGTGGTCCTTCTTGGCTGTTGGTACTACCGAATGAATACCGGGGCGGATCGAGTGATCTGCCCCGGTTCTTTTTTGGAAGGTGAGACGGGGAACGGGCGTTTCGAGCGTCCTCATGACACCCCGATCCTTCCTGCTCACTGCCGTTTTGATGCTGCCGCTGCCTTTGCTGGCCGCGGTGAAGGTCCCGGCGATCTTCTCTGATCACCTGGTGCTTCAGGCGGGTAAGCTCGTGACGGTCTGGGGCACGGCGGCGGCCGGTGAAAAGGTCACCGTGGGCTTCGGAGCCCAGGAGAAGTCAACGACGTCCGGTGCGGACGGAGCCTGGAGCGTGAAGCTCGATCCTTTAAAAGCCTCACCCGAGCCGCAGATGCTGAAAATCAATACGCTGACCATTCAGGATGTTCTCGTGGGGGAGGTATGGCTCGGCTCCGGGCAGTCAAACATGGCGATGCAGGTGAAAGGGGCGAAGGAACTCGAAGCGAGCAAGGCCGCCGCGAAGCTGCCGCAAATCCGCGTCTTTACCGAAGGCAGCGGCGCGGCGGAAACGGCGCAGAGCATGGGAAAAGGGAGCTGGATCGTATGCTCGCCGGAGACGGTGGAGCGCTTTTCGGCCACAGCGTATTTCTTTGGCCGTTCATTGCATGAGGAGCTGAAGGTGCCAGTGGGCCTGATCGTCTCCGCCGTGGGTGGCACGCCGATTGAAAGCTGGATCGACGCGGCGGCGCAGCGTGCGCAACCCGAGTTAAAAGGCTTCTTTGAAACGATGGCGGCGGCGGATGCGAAGTTTGACGAGGCGGCGGTGAAGGCTGCCTACGAGAAGCAGGTGGAGAAATGGAAGGAGGCCGTCAAAGCGGCTCGTGTGGCAAAAATGCCGCTGCCGCAAAAGCCGCGTGATCCCATCGAGACACGCCAACGCAAAGGCAATGTGGGCGGACTCTTCAATGGTAAGATCGCCCCGCTGATCCCTTACACGCTTCGCGGAGCCATCTGGTATCAGGGCGAGGCGAACAGCGCCGATGACAAGGCTCCTTACTACCAAGAGCAACTCACGCTACTGGCGAAGGAATGGCGGCAGCGCTGGGGCGATGAGTTTCCCTTTGCCTGGGTGCAACTGCCGAACTTCACCCGCCCTGGCACAGGCTGGCCGCTCGTGCGTGACGAGATGCGCCGGGCATTGGATACCATCCCGAATAGCGGCATGGCCATCACGCTCGACATCGGCGAGCTGAGGGACATCCATCCGAAGAACAAGCAGGACGTGGGTCGTCGCCTCGCCCTGTGGGCACTTGGGAAGGTGTATGACAAGCCCGTGGCCGCCACCAGTGGGCCGCTGGTGAAAAAAGTGACGCGTGAGGGATCATCACTGATTGTTCATTTCGATCACGCCGCCGGTTTGAAGGCCAATGGCGCACTCAACGAGTTCGAGGTGGCTGGTGCGGATGGCGTTTTCAAATCGGCCGAGGCCCGCCTCGAAGGTGAGAAGGTCGTTTTGACCGGTGAAAGCAGCGCCACGGCCACGCAGGTGCGTTATGCCTGGAAAGATGCCACTTCAGCAGTGCTGGTGAATGCCGCCGGCATCCCGGCTTCGACCTTCCAGATGCCCGTCGGAGCCCAATGAGGCTCAGACGGTCTTTTCGAGTTCGCTCTGGCTTTCGAGGACTTTTTGCGTCTGACGCTCGCGGAAGGCTTGCAGCTTCTTGGCGAGCGCACGGTCCTCATTGGCGAGCATGGAGACGGCAAAAAGACCGGCATTGAGAGCACCAGCATTGCCGATGGCAAAGGTGGCCACGGGGATGCCGCCGGGCATTTGCACGATGGAGTAGAGGCTATCCATGCCGCTGAGCGCTCGGCTTTGCACCGGCACGCCGAGGACGGGCACGGTGGTCATGCTCGCGGTCATGCCGGGGAGGTGGGCTGCACCGCCAGCACCGGCGATGATGCACTTCAGGCCGCGCTGCGAGGCGGTGGTGGCATAGTCGTAGAGCAATCCGGGCGTGCGATGCGCGCTGACGACCTTCTTTTCAAAGGGAATGCCGAAATCGGCGAGCACCTGCGCGGCGTTTTGCATGGTGGGCCAGTCGGAACTGGAACCCATGATGATGCCCACGACGGGCGGAAGCTGGATGTTTGTATCGCTCATGCGGCCATTAGCATGGACGGCGGTGCCGCAGCGTCAACGAACACCTCGCCGGGTCATGCTTCGCGGCGGGCCACATACACAAAGGCAGGTGGCAGATTCGCCCACACGACCTCGGTGGTGGTGACATTGGGCAGCAGAGAGCCGAGGAGCTCGCGGAAGTGCTGGCCCGCTGGGAGCAGATGAAAGCCAAAGTAAGCGAAGGTCACAAAACAGCCGCCAGGTGCCAGATGCGGAAGTACATTGCCGAGGATGGCTTTTTGCAGCGATTCAGGAAAGGCGGTCCATGGCAGGCCGCTGATGATCACATCAAAGCCTTCGCTGAAATCTGGCTGCGTGAGATCAAACTTCTGCGCACAGCAGCACTCGAAGCGCATGCTGGGAAACTCCTCATGCAGCCGGTGGACGAACGATTCATTGAGTTCGAGGCCCACATATTTCGCCTCATCTGGCATCACACGAGCAATCGCCTGCGTGAAGGCACCCGTGCCGGGGCCGAGTTCGAGGATGTGGCGGGCTTCCGCACAGCGTGATGCCTCCATCATCATCTCCGCCAAAGCGGGACTCGAAGGCGCGACGGCCCCCACTGTTTTCCAGTTGCGGACGAATTCTCGGAGAAATGCGGGGGCTGACATCGGGCGGCGGATGCTACGCATCCGCGGGGGTTCTGCGAATGCTTTTATGGAGGCCATAAAAGCGAACGGCCCGTGCGTGGAATGGCGAGATAGGGCGGAGGCTCATTCTTCTTTAGCGGTCTTCTTCTTGCCCTTCTTGCCGGCCTGTCCTTTGCCGCCGGAGGTGGGTTTGATCTCCTCTTTGGGAAGGGCGGCTGCCAGGCGGGCCTTCACCTCGCTCATCCCCACTCCGCCAGCTAAGTTGGTCCATTCATTGGGGTCTTTGGCGTGATCGTAGAGTTCCTCGCTGCCATCTGCATAGCGAATGTAGCGCCACTGCGCATCGCGGACGGCGTGGTTGCCTTTGCCATGGGTGCAGACGGCCACTTGGTCCCACTTTGCCGCAGCGTCTTTGAGCAGTGGCATCAACGAAGCGCCTTTCACATGCTCTGGAAGGGGCAAGCCGGCGAGTTCGCAAAGGGTGGAGTAGATGTTCGTGTAATCGACGGGCGCTGAGCAGAGGCTGCCCGGCTCGCTGATGCCCGGTGCCACGATGGCCATGGAGGTGCGGGTGGCTTTCTCCCAGAGGGCAAATTTACGCCAGTGCTCCTTCTCACCGAGATGCCAGCCATGGTCGGTCCACCAGACGATGATGGTTTTATCTTTGCGAGGACTGGCGTCGAGCCCATCGAGGAGGCGGCCCACCTGATCGTCGAGATACGAAATGGTCGCCAGATAGGCCTGCACACCCTTTTTCCATTGGTCGCCCTTCAAAACGGCGGCGTGATCGCCTTCTGGACCGGCCATCTTTTTGCCAGCGGTAGGCACATCGTCCAGATCGCCTTCTTTGGTCACGGGGAGCTGGATCTCAGCGAGCGGGAAGCGGTCGAAATACATCTGTGGCACATACCAGGGCAGGTGGGGCTTCACATAGCCGAGGGCGAGAAAGAGCGGCTTATCGGAGGGGGCGGTTTTGAGATGCTTGATAGCCCAGTCGGTGGCTTTGGTATCGCCCATGTCCGCGGTAGTCGCTTTCACCGCGCCCCAGTCGAAGTGGCCGCGGTCGAGGCCGTTCAGATTGGCGTCGTGATCGTTGATGCTGGGAAAAAGGCCCGCCCACTCCGTCCAGCCATCTTCACGGCCTTCGCTGCCGTAGCCATGGTAGATCTTGCCCGCTCCACGGGTGTTGTAGCCATTGGCCAGGAAGTGGCGGTTGATGGTCATCACATCCTTGAGCACGCCGCCAGCGGGATCGCCATTGGTGTAGATGCCGGTTTGCCAGGGACGCAGGCCGCTCATCAGCGCGGCGCGGGAGGGATTGCAGGCCGGAGCGGCGCAGTGGGAGTTCGTGAAGGCCGTGCCGCGTGCCACGAGGCGGTCAATGTTCGGCGTCTTCGCCTGCGGATGGCCGCCGAGGTAGCTCGTCCAGTCGTTCAAATCATCGACGGCGATGAAGAGCACATCCGGCCGCGTTTCAGCAACGGCACAGCAGGTGAGGAGAAGGAAAAAAGCAAGGTGGCGCATCATGGCCCGCCGTGAACGAGCGGTTGAAAAGCGTCTTGCGTGAATCCTTCTCACAACCTCTGAGCCACATGAACAAACGGAGGTTTTTCATCGTAGTGTGTCCCCCTCATGCGCTATCTTCTCCTCTCCCTCCTTCTCGTCGCCGGTTTGTCTGCCGGAGAACTGCCGAAAGAAAAACGCGTTCTCTTCCTCGGTGATTCGATCACGCAGGGCGGTGGCTACATCGAGATCATCGATGCGGCCTTGAAGGCGCAGCATCCCGATTCGCCGATCTGGATCATCCCGCACGGCCTCAGCAGTGAGACGGTGAGCGGCTTGAGCGAGGAAGGCCATGCGGGAGGCAAATTTCCGCGTCCTGACCTTCATGAGCGTCTCGACCGAGCTCTCGCCAAAGTGAAGCCGGACCTCGTTTTCGCCTGCTACGGCATGAACGATGGCATTTACCTGCCACTCGGCGCGGAACGCACGAAGGCCTTTCAAAACGGCATGAAGAAGCTGCACGACAAGGTCATCGCCGCCGGTGCCCGCATCATTCACCTCACGCCGCCGGTGTTTGATCCGGTGCCTATCGCTCAGAAAGTGGCTCCGGCGGACAAAGTGGACGGCTCGCACCCTTTCAAAGGCTACAACGAGGTGCTCGACTTCTACGCGAACTGGCTGCTCGACATGCGCAGCGAGGCGAAGTGGACGGTTTACGACATCCACGGCCCGATGAATGCCGCCATCGCCGAGAAGCGGAAGACGGACCCGCAGTTCACCTTTTCCAAAGACGGCGTGCATCCTGGCACAGAGGGGCATCTGCTCATGGCTCACGCCGTCCTCGATGCCTGGGGCCTCAAAGTGAAGGCCGATGGCACGCCGGATCATCCGAATGGCGCGGCCATCCTCGCCGTGATCAAAAAGAAGCACGCCATCCTGCGTCCCGCCTGGCTGAGCCATGTGGGCCACAAGCGTCCGGGCAATGCGGCTGGTCTGCCGATTGAAGAGGCTTTGAAAAAGGCGGACGAACTCGACGAGGAGGCTCGCAAGCTCGCCACATCTAAAGAGATCGTCTTCCCAAATCAAAAAGGCGAGTGGAACGGCTACGCGAAGCATGAACTGACCATCGCAGGCAAGCTTGTGACCGTCGTGGTGCCGAAAACAGTCGCCGCAGGTCGTCCGTGGGTTTGGCATGGTGAGTTCTTTGGTCACAAACCCGCGCCGGACATCGCGTTGCTCGGCAAAGGCTTCCACATCGTCTCTATGAAGATCAACGACATGCTCGGCAGCCCCGAGGCGGTGAAGCTTTGGAACCAATGCCATGCCGAGCTGACCTCCAGCTATGCCTTGAGCCAGAAACCGGCTCTCGTGGGCCTCAGCCGCGGTGGTTTGTATTGCTACAACTGGGCCACGGCGAACCCCGACAAAGTCTCCTGCATCTACGGCGATGCGCCGGTTTGCGACTTCAAGAGCTGGCCCGGCGGCAAAGGCAAAGGGAAGGGCGATCCGAAGAATTGGGGTTTCGTCTTGAAGCTGTGGAGCTTCAAAGACGAGGCCGAGGCACTCGCCTACAAGGGCAATCCGGTGGACAGCCTCGCCCCGCTGGCG
>JBEIGR010000076.1:0-13942 GCA_040381795.1 Verrucomicrobiaceae bacterium
ATTGTCGAGATCGGTGACGAGTCCCATCGCCGCGAGACCTTCCAGGCCGCAGCCGCGAAGCACGTTGCCGAGGATCGTTTCCGCCTGATCCTCGGCGTGGTGAGCCAGAAGCACGTCGCATGTGCCGTGTTTGCGGCTCATCCGCTTAAAAAAGGCATGTCGCGCCTCGCGGGCGGCTGTTTCGAGCGAGAGCTTCTTTTTCTTCGCCTGCGCTTTCACGTTCGTTTTGGCGGTTTCGCCCTCCAATCCATGCTTTTCGGCCAGCGAGCGAACAAACGCGGCATCTTCCTCCGATTCACGACCTCGCAGTCCATGGTTCAAATGGCACAAAACGAGGTCGCGCCGCCCGGCGGCGAGCAGGAGGTGCAGCAGCGCCACGGAATCCCGGCCGCCGGAGAGGCCGAGCAGCGCTTTTCCATCCGGCAGGCAGGCGAGAGCGGGTAAGGATGAATTCATGGGCGCAGCGGGCGACATTTCGTTTGACGCCTCGGGCCTGCAAACGCTAAATACGCGCCGTTCGCAGTCGGCAGCGCCGGAGCTAACATTGGAGAGATGGCTGAGTGGTCGAAAGCACATCTTTGCTAAAGATGCGTAGCCTTAACAGCTACCGAGGGTTCGAATCCCTCTCTCTCCGCCATTTTCATCTGGGAAGTCCCAGCCGCACGGAACACTTGCGTGAGCGCCTGCTGGACGGCATGAAAGGCGTTCCATGAAGCCCTTCTACATCACGACCGCCATTGATTACACCAACGCGCCGCCGCACATCGGCCACGCGTATGAAAAGGTGCTCGCCGATGTCATGGCCCGCTTTCAGCGGCTCCAAGGGCGTGAAGTTTATTTCCTCACCGGCGTGGATCAGCACGGCCAGAAGGTGCAAAAGAGCGCCGAAAAGGCTGGGCTGAGCCCGGCGGCGTTCGTTGAAGGGATCACGACGCATTTCACCGCCCTTTGGGACAAGCTGAACGTGCGCTTCGACGGCTGGGCTGCCACCACGGATGACCGCCACAAGCGGGTGGTGCGTGCGATGCTGCAAAAGCTCCACGATTGCGGTCAGCTCTACAAAAAGAGCTACGCGGGCTTCTACTCCGTGCGCCAGGAGCAGTTCCTCACCGACAAAGAACGCGGCCCGGATGGTCAATACGGCGAGGAATGGGGTGAGGTCGTCGAGCTTCAGGAGGAGAATTGGTACTTCCGCCTCAGCGAACACGTCGAATGGCTCAAAGGCCACATCCGCAGCCATCCCGACTTCATCTACCCGCCTCATCGGGCGAACGATGTGCTGAACTCCCTCGAAGGCACGCCGCAGGATCTCTGCATCAGCCGCCCCATTGAGCGCCTGAGCTGGGGCATCCCGCTGCCCTTTGATGAGAAGTTCGTGAACTACGTCTGGTTCGATGCCCTCTCGAATTACATCACCTTCGCCGGTTACATGGCCGAGGAATGCGGCAACGAAGGCCTGCCGAAGTTTGAGACCATCTGGCCTGCCGATGCGGAGATCATCGGCAAGGACATCCTCGTCCCTGCGCATGCCGTTTACTGGCCCATCATGCTTCATGCGCTCGGTTTCCCGGACGATCAGATCCCGAAACTCGTCGTCCACGGCTGGTGGAACGTCAAAGGAGCCAAGATGAGCAAGAGCCTCGGCAATGTGATCGATCCGAACGTGCTCTCGGATACCTTCACGCCCGATAGTCTGCGCTATTACCTCATGCGCGACATCGCCACCGGCTACGATGCCGATTTCAGCGATGAACGCATCATCATGAGCTACAACAAAGAGCTCGCCGGCGGCCTCGGCAATCTGCTCAACCGCAGCATCAGCATGGCTCAAAAGTATCGCAGCGGCATCCTCACGCCGGGCGATTTCGATGACGAGATCAATCAGGCCCTGCGCCAGACCGTGGCCGAGGCCCTACCTGCGTATCTCGAAAAGATGAACGGCTGGGACATCCATGAAGGCATCGCCGCCGCGTGGCGCATCGTCACGCATGCGAATGCCTTCGTCGATAGCACGAAGCCCTTCTCGCTGGCCAAAGATCCTGCGCAGGCAGCTCGTCTCGACAGCGTCCTTTACCACCTCGCCGAGGCGCTCACTCACGTTACCGTCCTCTTGAATCCCATCATGCCCACCGCCATGGCCGCCGCTCGCTCGCAGCTCGGCTGGACGTTGCCCGAAGGCTTCCTCGTGAGCGATTTAAAATGGGGCCTGCTCGCCAGCGGCCATCAACTCGGCACACCGACCCCGCTTTTTCCACGTCTGGAGATTGCCGAGGAAAAGTGAGGCGAGGTGTCTGATTTACTCGTCTTGAGGATTCGAGAGATAATCCAGCGCCTTCGAGTAGCTGGCCTGAATTAAAAAGTGGTTCAGGCGGGCGGGGAGGTTGGAGCGTTGCTTTTGGTGCTCCGTCGCGAGGTCTTCGGAGACTTTTTGCAGGGCGGCGAGGTGGGCGGCGGCATCGCGATCTCGAAACGCGTGATCGGCGATGAGGTCGAGACGGTGCTGGAGGAGATGGCGGAGGTGAGAGAAATCTGCGGGCATGGGTGAAGAAGCGTGCAAAATGGACGCCTCGTCAAGCAACCAAGGCTTGACCTTGGCATCACCTCGCCCCTACCTCGCCGGCGTGATTGATCTGCCCCCTGATTGCGAATGCGTGCTGCTCTTCGATGGCCTCTGCCACCTGTGTGACGGCGGAGTGCGATTTGTGGTGGCGCATGATCAGGCGGAGCGCATCCACTTTGCCCCGATCCAGGGAGAACTGGGCCGTCGCCTGTATGCGGCGCATGGTCTGGATGCCGATGCACCGGATACGATGCTGCTGGTGACGCGGGAGCGGGCTTTTCGCGAAAGTGATGCGGTGATCGAGATCGGCCGCAGGCTGGGTGGAATATGGAAGCTGGCGGTTTTGGGCAAAGTGATCCCGCGGGGACTTCGCGATGCGGCGTATTCCTTCGTGGCGCGGAATCGCTACAAATGGTTCGGCAAGCACGAGACCTGTCTGATGCCGACACCGGAGTTGCGCCGCCGGATGCTTGCATGAAGGTGAGGCAATGAGTCCCCCTACCCAACTGGCCCTGCGAGTCTCTCCGAACGCCCGAAAGTCTGAATTCGCCGGATGGACGGCGGATGAGAAGGGCCGACCGGTTCTTTTGGTGAAACTGGCGGCTCCGCCGGTGGATGGAAAGGCGAACGAGGAGCTCGTGCGCTTCCTGGCGGAGGAGCTCGAGGTGCCCAAAGGCAACATCACCTTGCTCCGCGGAGCCGGTGGGCGGCAAAAGATGGTCGAACTGCCTGCGGAGGCGGCGGATAGGCTGCCCCGCCAAGGGTGAATTCCCCCCTCGTTTGCCCTCCGAAGGCTCTTCCGCCAAACTTTGCACTGAACGCAATTTTCCGTGCGGAAGCCCGTATTTTGCCCGACCCCAAAAACACCCCCATGTCCCTCCTCCGCACCTTCCTCCTCGGCACGGCGGCTTTTGCCTCCTCGGCGAGCCTGTTTGCCTCTTACCCGGAATTCTCGACGACGAAGCCGAATGGCGGCCAACGCGGCACCGAGGTGAAACTCACCGTCACCGGCACCCGTCTCGATGATTTCGAGGGCCTCATCTTCTTCTCACCCGGCTTTACGCAGAAAAGCGTGGAAAAAGTGGAGAAGAACAAGGTGGACCTCACCATCGCCATCGCGGCGGATGTGCCTCCTGGAAATCATCTCATGCGCATCCGCACGAAGACCGGCATCTCGCATGCCCGCCAGTTCTTCGTGGGCATCTTCCCGAACGTGGATGAAAAGGAGCCGAACAGCGAATTCGAGACGCCGCAGGTGCTGCAACTGAACCAGACCGTCGAGGGCCTCGTCACCAATGAGGATGTGGATTACTACAAGGTGCCGCTCAAAAAAGGCCAGCGCCTTTCCGTGGAGGTGGATGGTCTCCGCCTCGGCTACACCGTCTTTGATCCCTTCCTCGCCGTGATCGATAAAGATCGCTTCGAGAAGGTCATCAGTGATGACACCATTCTTCATCGCCAAGATGGCTACTGCTCCTATGTGGCGGAAGAAGACGGTGACTACACGGTGATGATTCGCGAGTCTTCTTACCGTGGTGGCGGCAATTCTTTCTACCGCCTGCATGTGGGCAGCTATCGCCGACCAGACGTGGTGTATCCCGCCGGTGGCAAAATCGGCTCGAAGACCAAAGTGCGCTTCATCGAGCGTGACGGCTCCTTTGAAGAAGAGGCTCAGCTCCCCGCCGAGATCGACCCTGGTTACATGATTTACTCGAAGTCCCAGGAGCCTGCTCCTTCCGGCAATCCTTTCCGCCTCGTGAGCTTCGACAACGCCCTCGAAGTGGAGCCCAACGACGAGCAGGCCAAGGCCTCGCCCGCCGCTGGCGAACCCATCGCTCTCAATGGCGTCATCGAGAAGCCTGGTGATGTGGATTTCTTTAAGCTGCCGCTGAAAAAAGGCATGACACTGGAACTGCAAGCCTTTGCCCAGAGCCTCGGCTCCCCGCTCGATAGTGTGGTGAATGTGTACAACGAAAAAGGCGGCAGCCTCAGTGGCAATGACGATGGGGGTGGCCGCCGTCGCCTCGACAGCAAGTTCAAGGTCGCCATCCCCGCCGATGGCAATTACTTCATCCGTGTGGCCGATCACCTCGACCGCGGCGGTCCGAACTATGTGTATCGTCTGGAGCTCATCGCCGCCGAGCCGGAGCTCTACTTTGCCTCGCCGCAGTTCACGGTGAATGACACGCACTACCGCCAGTTCATCGCCGTGCCCAAGGGCGGCCGCTACGCCACGCTGGTGAACATTTCCCGCGTGAATATCGGCGGTGACTTCAAATTCGATGCCAAGGGCCTTCCTCAAGGCGTGAAGCTCCTCACCGAAGTGGCACCGAAGGATCTGGGCAATGTGCCCCTGCTCTTTGAAGCCGCTGCGGATGCCCCACTCGGCCATCAGACCGTGCCGGTGAAGCTCAACCCCGTGGATCCCAACACGAAGATCACTGGCAAGCTGCGTCAGGAGTTCGACATCGTGCGCAATGGCAACGTCGTCTATTATACCGAGATCGAGGACAAGCTCCCCGTGGCCGTCATCGACGAAGCTCCCTACTCGCTGAGCATCGAAAAGCCCACCGTGCCGCTCGTGGCCAATGGCGTGCTCGATTTGAAGGTCGTGGCGAAGCGGAAGGAAGGCTTCAAGAATGCCATCCGCGTGTTCATGATCTGGAAATCTCCCGGCGTGAGCTGCCTCGGCGAGCAAACCATCCCCGAGGGCCAGAACGAGTGTGTCTTCAATCTCGATGCCAATGCCGCAGTCACCGATGGCAAATGGAACTACACCGTCATGGGTGAGGTGGATGCTGGCAATGGCCGCATCTACAACGCCAGCCCCTTCACCGAGGTCTCTACCACCACCGCGCATCTCACCGCGCCCGCCATTCCGCTCGTGGCGGTGGAGCAGGGCAAGGAATCCATCATGGTGGCTAAGCTGGAGCATCTGAAGCCCTTCGAGGGTAAAGCCAAAGCCCAGGTGCTCGGCGTGCCGGATACCATTCAAATCGAAGCGGCTGAGATCACCAAAGATACGAAGGAAGTCTCCTTCAAGGTGAAGACCACCGATAAGTCCCCCGTGGGCAAGCAGGGCAATCTCTTCGTGCGTGTCGATGTGCCCGTCACAGGTGGCACCACTACCCACCGTATCGCGCTTGGCTCCACCCTGCGCAGTGATGCGCCTCGCAAAGCTCCGCCACCTCCAGCTACTCCCGTCGTGGCTGCCGCAAAGCCGAAGGAAGAGCCTAAGCCCGCTGCTCCAGCCGCGCCGAAGCCTCTCTCCCGCCTCGAGCAGCTCCGCCAGGAAGCTGCGGGTGGGAAGAAGTAAGCTGAGGCGTCTTTGAATTAAAAAACCGGTCCATCCGGTAAGTTGGCGAATGCTCATTCCCCTCACCCCAGCCCTCTCCCCCGGAGTGAACCTGCACTTTGATTGTGAATCGTTGGCGGGGGCGAGGGAGTGCTTTTTCTGGTCCCTCTCCCCGCGAGAGGCAGTCGATGACTTCATCGCACAATGCGGGGAGAGGATAGGTGAGGGGATGTCGAAACGTGCCGCCTGCATTCAATAGAGGTCCGCGACAGCGATCAAACCGCTTGAAACTGGAAGAAATTGACATCCGAAAGGGCAGCAGCAGCGAGCTTGCTTTCGGCACCGTGTGCAAACAAGGGGCATGCCCTATCAAGCCGGTCTTCATCTGCCGTGATTTCCTGACGGCGGGCGTGGCCGGGAACCTTGAGAGTCAGAGTGATGCTCTCCTAACATCGGTAGCCCCACCAACTAGATTCAGAACCGCAAAATATACTCGCCTTCTTTTTGGCGGTTGAGGCGGTCGCGGGACATCAGTTCGAGGTAAGCGTCATCCTTTTCGAGCCAGTCTTTGCGGCGGAGGAGCTTGTCGCGCTCTTGAGAGAGGCTGTCACGCTGGTGCTTGAGCTGTTCTAGCTTGTCCCGCATGGCCGTCTGCTCGTTGAGCGGGTTGTGGAAGAGGACGAGGATCGTCGGGGCCACGAGCAGCAAAAGGATGAACTTCGCCACCCGAAGGAGGACACGCGCCCAGTGCTCCAGATGGCTCTGGGGCAGGTCGGCGCGTGTCACTCGGAGTTTCATGGGCGTGCGGATTATGCCTTCACCTTCATGCGGCCGCCGTAGATGGCGGTGTCGCCGAGCTGCTGCTCGATGCGAAGGAGCTGGTTGTATTTCGCGATACGATCGCTGCGGCTCATGGAGCCGGTCTTGATCTGGCCACAGTTCGTGGCGACGGCGAGATCGGCGATGGTGTAATCTTCGGTTTCACCGGAGCGGTGGCTCATGACGGCGGTGTAGCCGTGACGGTGAGCGAGATCGACGGCGTCGAGCGTCTCGGTGAGGGAACCGATCTGGTTGACCTTCACGAGGATGGAGTTCGCGGTGGCGAGGTCGATGCCCTTCTGGAGGAACTTCACGTTGGTGACGAAGAGGTCATCGCCGACGAGTTGGGTGGTGGCACCGAGCTTGTCCGTGAGGATTTTCCAGCCGTCCCAGTCGTTTTCGGCGCAGCCGTCTTCGATGGAGATGATCGGGTACTTCTTCTTGAGGCCGGCGTAGTAGGCCACGAGTTCGGCGGAGGTGAGCTCGCGCTTGTCGCTCTTCTTGAAGACGTATTTGTTCTTTTTCTTGTCGAAGAACTCGGAGGAGGCCACGTCGAGGGCGAAGGCGATGTCCTTGCCGAGTTTGTAGCCAGCCTTGCTGACAGCCAGGGAGATGACTTCGAGGGCGTGATCGGCGCTCTTCAGGGTGGGGGCAAAGCCGCCTTCATCACCGACGGCGGTGTTGAGGCCCATGTCGTGAAGGATTTTCTTGAGGGAGTGGAACACTTCCGCGCCATAGCGAAGCGCTTCCGAGAAGGTGGGAGCGCCGACGGGCATGATCATGAACTCTTGGAAGTCGATCGGAGCATCGGAGTGAGCACCACCGTTGATGATGTTCATCATCGGCACGGGGAGCACCTTGGCGTTCGGGCCGCCGACGTATTTATAAAGGGGCTGGCCGAGGGTGGTGGCAGCCGCTTTGGCGATGGCAAGGGAGGCACCGAGGATGGCGTTCGCACCGAGCTTGGACTTCGTGGGCGTGCCGTCGATGGCGAGCATGGCCTTGTCGAGGCCGACCTGGTCGGAGGCATCGCAGCCGACGAGCGCATCGGCGATGGCACCGTTCACGGCAGCAACGGCTTTCTTCACGCCTTTGCCGAGGAAGCGTTTCTTGTCGCCATCACGCAGCTCAAGGGCTTCGTGCTCGCCCGTGGAGGCACCGGAGGGGACGGCGGCACGGCCGACAGCCCCGCTTTCGAGGAGTACATCCACTTCGACAGTGGGGTTGCCGCGGGAGTCGATGATTTCGCGGCCGATGACCTGGGCGATGAGGAGGTCTGACATGAGAACGGAATTAATTAATTAAGTTTGGTTAATAAGTGGAGCTTTTTCAAGAAAGGATTCTGGAAAATCCTCCGGGGGAGGCCGGTCCATACACGGCTCCCCCGCCCCGTGCAAGCAGCAGGGCGGAAGCCAGAATGGCGGGATTCGGAGGCAACCCCATCCATGGGCTAATCTAGAGTAGTGCCCTGAACTGTTCCGGGGTGAGTCCTGCTGTATTCGTGATGCCGCCCATGGTGAAAGCGTTCAGGGGGCTGCCCCTCGGTATCACGAGGCGAGTCTTGCCGTTGGACATCACGATATGCCCGGACTGTCTGGCGATCCGATAGCCGAGCTTCTCAAAAACTCGCACCGCATCCAAATGACTGATTCCTGGCAGTTTAGGCATGAGCGAACAAGGGAACAGGGTTCACCTCCACGGCGTCATAATCGATCTCGCACCCATCCTCTTCCTGCTGCCGGTCTTCAAAAGCCACCTCAAGCCATAAACTGATCGCCTCGCGGATGTTTGTCAGCGCCTCTGCCCGTGTATTTCCTTGGCTCCAGCAACCGGGAAGCGCGGGACAGGAGATGGCATAGCCCTCTTCGGATTTATAAAGTTGAACCGGGTATCTCATGCCGGAGTGTATTCGCAGGTGCTGTTTGTGCAATTTTTCCGTCCAAGCTCCGCTCCAAACTGCCTTTCCTACCTGCCATGCCCGAAGCCGACCGCACCCAGGAATTCCTCGAACTGCTCACGCACCACGATCGTGCGCTGGGGGTGTATGTGTACAGCCTCGTTCAGGACCCGCACGATGCCGATGACATCCTCCAGCAGACGAAAATGATCCTCTGGCGCTGTTTTGACCAGTTCGAGCCCGGCACGCACTTTCTGGCCTGGGCTCGAAAAACGGCCTTTCATCAGGTGCTCACCTATCGTCGGCAAAAGAAGCGTGAAGCCATGCCGCTGAGTGATGACATCCTGGAACTGCTTCACGACGAGGTCTCGAAGCTCAGCGACACCGCCGACCGCCGCCGCGATGCGTTGCGATCCTGCGTGGCGAAGCTGCCTACAGCCCACCGGCAGCTCGTGGCGCTGCGTTACTATGAGGACATGGAGATCGACGGCGTGGCGGAGCGCATCCGCAGCACCGCTGGAGCCGTCTATCGTGCTCTCAGCCGTGTCCGCATGAATTTGATGACCTGTGTCGAGAAGGAACTCAAAATGGAAGGAGCCGGAGCATGAAACCTGCCGATCAATTTCGCCTGCTGGAGCTGTCCGAACGCTACGCGGACCAAAAACTCACTGCGAAGGAAATCGCCGCGCTCGAAAGCGAGCTTCGCGGCTCCGGCGAATCGCGTGCCTTCTTTGCCAAAGCGCTGCACCAGCGGGCGGAGCTTTGCTTTGACGACTCCTGGCATTCGCAAGCTGCGGCGGAAGAGAAAGTCACATCGCGGCCCGTGTGGTGGCGCTACGCGGCCACGGCAGCGGCTGCCGCCTGCGTGACGTTTGGCTTTGTCTGGCTGCAAACCGGCCGGGATGGCAGTGTGGCCACGCTGGTGCGTGCGCAGCAATGCCAGTGGGCGGGCAGCAGCCTGCCGACGGTGGAAGGGGCTCGCTTGAAGCCTGGCATGCTCGATTTGATCGAAGGGCTCGCCGTGCTGCGCTTTGACAGCGGCGTGGAGCTCGTCCTCGAAGCTCCCGCGACGGTCGAGGTGCTCGACGCGATGAATTGCAAGCTGCGCCGTGGCACGCTCGTGGCGGAGGTGCCGCCTCAAGCCAAGGGTTTCAGCATCGACACCAAGGATGCGAAGGTGATCGACTGGGGCACGAAGTTCGGCGTGAGCGCCGATGACGATGGCAAGTACATGGTTCGTGTGATCGAAGGCCTCGTCGAGGTCGAGGACAAGAACTCGCCCGGCTCCCAAAAGCTCGAAAAAGGCCAGGGCGTGGACCGTGGCTGGACGCGGAGCCAGCTCCAGCCTGCCGCCGAGGACATGCCCGAGCCCAGCCGCTGGCAGCCCGCGATCGTTATGGATGCCGGCGATGGCTGGCAGGCCATCACCACCGCGTTTGGTCGCGGCCGCGACAGCTACATCCAGTCCGGCTCGAAGCTCACGCCCGAGTTTGGCAGGCATCCCTTCGTCCGCGTGAAGTGGACCACGCGGAAGCCGGAACTGAATCGCAAAGGTTACCTGGCCTTCGACTTGAGCCAGTTCACCGGCCACCAGATCGAGGACGCGGAGCTTGTGCTCACCATCGAGCCCAGCGAGCTCGGTTTTGCCAGCTTTGTGCCGGATAGCACCTTCGCCGTGTATGGCGTGATCGACGAAAAAGAAGACACCTGGGCCGAGGGCGGCCTCTCCTGGCAAAACGCTCCCGCGCATGATCCATCGCAGGCTGCCTTCAACATGCCCGTGGCATCCAAAGTGAAGCTCCTCGGTAAGTTTGAGATCGCGCAGGGCATCAATCGCGGCACCCGCCAGCTTCGCGGCAAGGCCCTCGCCGACTTCCTCGCCGCGGACACCAATCAAATCGCCACGATCATCCTGTGTCGTGAAACCGACGAGACTGCCGACAGCGGCCTCGTGCATGCCTTTGCCACCAAAGAGAATGGCGCACGCTCCGCACCGGTGCTCCGCGTGAAGGTGAAGTGAGAATTAAGATCACGGGCGAATGGCTGCTCCCCTCACCTAACTTCTCCGCGAATCATGCGATGAAGTCATCGGCTGCCGACCTCGGGGAGAGGGACCAGAAAGCGCGCGTCAGCTTCTGTTTTGTGAAGGTGAAGCGGTCTCAATTCATGCCGCGTTCTATCTCAGTCCCTCACCCCGCTGGGCGTATCCGCCTGCTTCCTGGCGATTTGCGGGGGAGGTTAGGTGAGGGGATGGCGAATGAGTTGCTCCCCCCCCCGGGCGAACGTACCGAATTCCCGGATCCCCCTGAACTCAGCAAGAGTCGCGGCGATTGAGAAGCATCACTGTGACGAGCAGGATGCCTTTCGCCTTCGACTCCTCATGAATGATCGTCCTACTTGCTGCTTGGCAGGCTATTCTTCTCTCGCAGCGGTCACTTCTTCCCGCGTCCTTGCAGGGCTGCCATCTGCGTCGCGAACCACTTTCGCTGCTCCTCCATTTCAGCCTGCTCGCTGAAGACCACTCTGCCTTTGAGGCGATGTTTCATAAGAAGCTTTTGATACAATTCACGCTGTGCGGCCATCTCGTAACGTTCACCGAAGGAGATGCGGCTTTGCGGGGTGATAGCATGCGTGGCTGTTTTCATGGTCTGGTGATGCGTTCGCACGCAAGACAGTTGGTAAAATGATGGCTTGATGAATTCATCATTCTACCCCGCATCATTTTACCAGGTTTCATCACGCCGCTGCCTTCCGGGCCTCGGTGATGAGGTTCATGAAAAGCTCACGCTGCTCGGCCAGAGCGGCCACGATGTCGCCATCGGGGAGTTTGGCGGCTTCGAGGCAGATGTGGCCTTCGTAATCCGCCTCGACGAGCAGCTTGGCGAGTTTGGGGAAGGGGTAGTTCGGCGCGAGGCTCACACCGCGGATATGCGTGACATGGGCGAGGCGGTCTTTGACCATCGCGAAGTTCGCCTCAATGCCCGCGCCTTCGAGATCTGTGTCGTTTGAGTTCCAGCAGACGCGTACGTTTTGCGCATCGGTGCAGGCATCCATGATGGTTTTGATGTTCGGCAGCAGGGAGGTGTCCTTGCCATGCACTTCGAGGCGGATCTCCTGGCCAAAGCCGAGGGCATGATCTCCCAGTTCCGCGAGGGCTTTGCCGATCTGCACGAGCGTCTTCTCGGTAGGTACATCCTTTGGCAGAGCGTTCGGCTTCACTTTCACGCCGGTGCCGCCGATGTCGTGGCTGAGTTTGATGAAGGCCTTCGCGCCGTCGATGTTCTTGCGCACCTCGTCGGCATTGGCGGAGTGGAATTCGAAGTTCGTGCCCATGCCGAGCAGTTTCACGGGAGCATCTTCAAACTGGCGGCGCACCTCCGCACGCTGTGCCGGAGTGAGATCGGGCGTGACGTTGTGCTTGTGCTCCACGCGGAGCTCCACGCCGGTCACTTTGGCTGCTGAGCAATTCTGGATGATGGTGGGAATGTCCCAGTCCTTGCCCCATTGATAGGTCACCAGGCCGAATTGGATGTTCTCGCCGAGGTAGGAGAGCTTCGCGTCCTGGGCGAAGGCGGAGGCGGCGCTAGCACCGAGGAGAGTGGAGAGAAAATGGCGGCGGTTGTTCATGGCGGCTGATATGCTGAGGCATCCGAAACGCGAAGTCGATGCCGGAATTTACCATTTCCGCTTTCGACAAGCCGTATTTCGAGGCCACGTTTGCGCCGCCATGCTCCAGACTCTCGATGTTGCCCTCGGTCTCTCGTTCATCTTCTTCCTCTTCAGCGTCCTCGTCTCGACCACGAGCGAGATGATCCTCTCGTGGTCAAACGCCCGTGGAAAGATGCTCTGGAAGGCCATCTCCCATCTGCTGCCCCAGAGCACCCATGGTAAGGACACGCTGCCCTTGCAGGAGTTTGTGGCGCATCCGCTCATGACTGCAATGCACCGCCACAGTGCGGCCGATGCCAATGTGGCCAAGGATTTCCCCTCCTACATGTCGAACTCGCAGTTCAGCCAGGTGCTCATGGATCTGCTGGAGACCAAAGGCACCGCTGAAAAGGCCGAGACACACTGGGAGATCGTGCAAAGCGGCATCAAAGCACTGCCCGATGCGGCGAAAGGCCCACTCATGGCGCTCAGCCGCGATGCCGAGCGTAATGTGCTGCCCGGCCAAGAGCCGATGAGCGTCTTCCAATTCCTCGCCGGGCAATGGTTTGACTCCATGATGGACCGCACCACCGGCTGGTACAAGCGCCTCACCCAGGCGTGGAATTTCGGCGTGGGCCTCGTGCTCGCCGTGGCCTGCAACTTGAACGTCATGGCCATCACGCGGGCGCTTTCCACCAATGACGAACTGCGGGCCGCCTTCGTGCAAAAGGCCGAGGCCTCCGTGAAAATGCAGTCGGATCTCGCCGCTCGCATGGGGGTGGAGGAATCCAAAGGCGCACGAGCCGTGTTTGATGAGGCGGTCACGGAACTCGCCACCGCCGGCTTCCCGGTCGGTTGGAACAAAACCACCGCCACGGCCTGGGCGCAGCATCCCATCAGCACCCTCTTTGAAAGCCTCCTCGGCTGGCTGATGGCCGGCGCAGCCGCAGCGCTCGGGGCGCAGTTCTGGTTCGACCTCATGAAAAAGATCATCAACATGCGCGGCACCGGCTCACGGCCGGAGGCTGGACCCAATTTACCTCTCGGGGATGTCGGCATGCCCGGCCCCATTCCGCCTGCGGGTTATATCGTTGATGAGATGCCCCCACGGCAGGGCTGGGCCGGGTGACAAAACTTCCGGTTGCCAATTCCCAAAAAGCGGCGAAAAAACGCCCGGTCACGTTAACCTGATAAAGGCTTAGTTCTGTGGTTCATCAGGTTGATGCTTGAGGTTCCTCACTGCAAGCCAAGCTCGAGGCAGGAGACGGACGCTCAATACTCAGCTAGTCATGAACACCAAAATGTATGTGGGCAATCTGCCCTTCACAGCCACTCAGGAGGACATCCAAGCCCTCTTTTCTCAATTCGGCGCCGTGACCGACGTCTTCCTTCCAATGGATCGCGTCACCGGTCGTCCTCGCGGCTTCGCTTTCGTCACCATGGGCACTCCCGAGGAGATGACGGCAGCCATCAACGGCCTCAACGGCCAGGACTTCGGCGGTCGCAAGCTCGGCATCAATGAGGCTCGTCCCAAGGAAGAACGTCCCGGCGGCTTCGGTGGCGGCGGCGGCGGCGGTGGCCGTGGCGGCTACGCTGGTGGCGGCGGAGGGGGACGAGGGGGCTGCGGGGGCCGTGGCGGAGGCGGCGGGGGCCGGGGCGGCTACCGGGGCGGAGGGGGGGGCACAGGGGGTTACGCTGGAGGAGGAGGTCGCGGTGGGCGGGG
>JBEIGR010000077.1:0-13890 GCA_040381795.1 Verrucomicrobiaceae bacterium
CTCGCCAGAGACCACGCTCACGTAAATGCCTGTCTTGTGGTGATCCCAATACTCGTTCTTGAAAGGAGGCTCCGTTCCACCTTCCACCGCCACACGATATTGCATCGCCGTGAGGCGTTCCTTCAAGGCAGGATCTTCGATCAAGGAAGGAATGCGTCTGTGCCAATAGGCATAGCTAGCGACACAGGCGAGCAGGGTTAGAAGGAGTGCGAGTCTCATGAGTTGATGGGTCGTGTTCCATCATAAGAGAGAGAATCCAAGCTCGTATTCCTGACTTCTCCCAGCTCTCACCTTGACCATTCCCTCGACTTTGCCCTATACCGCTCACCTTTGACTGAACCAAACTTCCCATGAAGCCCACACGCCGCCAGTTCATTACCACCGCCGTCCTCGCCGCCCCCTTTGTTCAATCCCTCGCAAAGACCGCGCCCGAGTTTCATGGAGCCATCATCGGGCATGGAGATCGTCGTTACCGAGTGGATAAGCTCTGGAGCCAGGCGGATGCCACGAAGACGCCCGTGAAGGATTGCCATGAGATGGTGCAGGTGCCGGACGGTCGCCTATTCTTGCTCACCAATCACAAGCAGAACAATGTGCTCATCTACGATGTGAAGGGCGTGCTGCTCGGCCAGTGGACGCTCGGGATGAGCAGCGCACACGGTTTGACCTATCACGATGGGCATCTCTACCTCTGCGACACCACAGGGCGTGTGGTGAAAGCCACGCTCGATGGTCAGATCGTGCTGGAACTACCCCATGCCGTCAAAGAAGGCATCTACAAGACCAATGAAGCCTATGCGCCTACCGAAAGCGCCGTCGCCCCGAATGGGGACATCTACGTCGCGGACGGTTATGGCTCGCAGTATGTGCTGCGCTTCGACAAGGAGGGGAAATTCATCTCCAAGTTCGGAGGCAAAAGCACGCAGCCGGTAAATCCGGGCAAGTTCATGCAGGCCCACGGCATCGCCCTCGATACGCGAGGCGGCGAGCCGCTGCTCGTTGTCACGGAGCGGATTCGCAATGAGTTCAACTGGTTCAAACTCGACGGCACGCATGTGCGCGGCGTGTATCTGCCCGGCGCTTATGTGAGCCGTCCGGTCATCCATGGCGAGCACCTTTATTCTGGCGTCTGCTTTGGCGCAAAGCCGAACGACTACCGCATGTGGCAGAGCCGTGGCTTCGTGACCATCCTCGATGCGGCCGGCAAAGTGATCTCGAATCCCGGCGGACGCGCCCCCGAGTATGAAAATGGCAGCCTCAAGGTGCTGCTGCAAGACCAGACCGTTTTCAACAACTGCCACGATGTGTGTGTGGACACGCAGGGTGATCTCTACGTCTGCCAATGGAACAGCGGGAACGTGTATCCCTACAAACTGCGAAGGGAAGCGTGAGGAACGTTCAACATCGAACTTTCAACACTCAACATCCAATCGTGAAACCAAGGCAAAGTATGAATGCAGACAACCCCAAGAAGAACGAAGGAAAAAGCTACGACCTAGAGGAGCGCTTACTGGTGTTTGCGGTCGATGTGATTCGGTTCGTCGAGAAGATGAGCAAAACGGAGGCGGGAAGACATTGCAGCGGCCAGGTCCTAAGGTCAGGGACGGCACCGATGGCTCACCATGGTGAGGCGCAAGCCGCCGAATCAAACAAAGACTTCATTCACAAGATGCGGGTAGCCCTCAAGGAACTGCGGGAGACATCTCGCTGGCTCAAAGTGAGTAGTCGTGTTCCGCTGACTCAAGACCTGCCCGAAAATTTGCCATTACTGAAGGAGACAGATGAACTTATTCGCATCTTTTACGCCAGCATCCGCACGGCTCAACGGGGAGCCAAGTAGCGACCAATACACCAACTGCATCCACCACGGCTTTCCGCATTGAACGTTGAAAGTTCAAAGTTCGATGTTGAACGTTCCCGCAGGTCTTTTCTCAGTTAAGCCACCAAAAACTCTTTGAGCCAGCGCTGCTCGACGAAGATGAAACGCTGGGTGCTGAGGGCAGCGAGGGTGATGTCCTCCCATAGGTTCTTGTTGGCGGCGTAGGATTCGATGGTCTGAAGCATGTGAGTCTTCTTTTTGGCGGTGGGCAGACGGGAGTAGAGGCTAAGGAAGAGGACATCGATCTTCTCCTCGTTGGTGGCGGCTTTGCGGAGATTCAGGCTGAAGGTGGACCATCCGCTCGTGATCTGGCTAAAAAGCGAGCCGTTCATGATGGTGAGGGCTTGTGGCATGGAGGCTTCATCGGAGGCGTTTTCTGTCACATCACGGTCGCTCTGGCCGAATTCGCGGAGGAAGTGGCCACGAGGTGCGGGTGAAGGCGGCTGGCACCTGCCGTCCGCACTGGAATTCATGCAGGGGGAGGCGGAAGAACTATTTGCCAAGTTACCCGCCGCTGCGGCAGTCTCTATGCTCATGAATCCGCGCAACCTGCTCGTCCTCGTTTCTTGCATCCTGAGCGTCCCCACCGGCCTGGCCCTTTCTCGCCGTGGTGCGGAGGCTCCGGCCGGCCGCACGCGGCCGCTGATCGGGCTTTCCATGGATACTTTGAAGGAGGAACGCTGGCAGAAGGACCGTGACCTCTTCGTGGCGGAAGCCGGAAAGCTGTGCGCAGATGTGGAGGTGCTCTCTGCCAATAGCAGCGATACACGGCAACTCGCCGATGTGGAGGCTCTCATCACCCAAAAGGTGGATGCGCTGGTCATTATCCCGAAGGATGCGGCGGCGATGGCTAAAGCGGTCAACCTAGCTCACCAGGCCGGCATTCCCGTGCTCGCATACGATCGCCTCATCACGGGCTGCGATCTCGATCTCTACATCACTTTTGATAATGTGAAGGTGGGGGAGCTTCAGGCGAAATTCCTCGCTGACCGCCTGCCTGCCAACGGCAAAATGCGGCTCTTGCGCATCTACGGCGCCAAGACGGACAACAACGCGAAGCTCTTCAAACAAGGTCAGGATAACATCCTCCAGCCGCTGATCGCCGCCGGTAAGGTCGAGGTGCTCCACGAGGACTGGGCGGACGACTGGAAGCCTGAAAACGCCAAGAAAATCATCAACGCCGCCATCACGAAGCACGGCCCAGGCTTTGATGCTATCCTCGCCAGCAATGATGGCACCGCCGGGGGAGCAATCCAGGCCCTCACTGAGGAAGGGATCGCCGGCAAAGTGCTCGTCACCGGTCAGGACGCCGATTTGGCCGCCTGCCAGAGGCTCGTGCAGGGCACTCAGACGATGACGGTGTACAAGCCGCTCCACCTGCTCTCTAAACAGGCCGCTGAACTCGCCGTGCGCCTCGCGAGCCGTCGCCCTGTCATCGCCCGGGATGTTTCCCCGAATGGCGAGGTCGACGTGCCCTCGGTTTTCCTCCCGATTCATGCGGTGACGAAGGATAACCTCCGCGAAACCGTCATCCGAGATGGTTTGAGGAGCGAAATGGATGTTTTCGGGCGGTAAGGATGCTCTGAGGTCTGCTCTCGGCCTTCATGCCGCTGATTGACACCCCGCGCATCCCGTTCCAAATCTTCCGCACCCAACTTTCGCCGCATTACATGCCCGATCCTTACGCGCTGCCCGAGAAGGAATTTATCTCCTTTGCACCCGGCTATTGGGCCGGAAAACACATCTCTCCACAAGACTGGAACAGTGCCGCTTGGCAGCTCCGTAACCGCGTGACCACGCTGGCCAAGCTCGAAGAGCACCTCACACTCTCGGATGAGGAGCGAGCTGGCGTCCTTCTCTCTGGCAACAAGCTGGCGATGGCGATCACGCCGCATTATTTCAATCTCATCCACGCTCACGATCCCTCCTGCCCCATCCGCAGGCAGATCATCCCGCGCATCGAGGAGACCTGGGATGATCCCGATGAGATGAGCGATCCCTGCGGCGAGGATAGCCACATGCCAGTACCGGGTCTCGTGCATCGTTACCCAGACCGCGTGCTCTTCCTCGTCACGGATCGCTGCGCTAGCTACTGCCGCTACTGCACTCGCAGCCGCGTCGTAAGTGGTGTGGGAGAGCAGGAGCTTCACACCGAGTTCGAGGCCGCCTTTCGCTACTTGGAAAAGCACACCGAGGTGCGGGACGTGCTCCTTTCCGGCGGTGATCCCCTGCTCTTCTCGGATGCGAAGCTGGATGCCCTGCTCACCCGCCTGCGCAGTATCAAACACATCGAATTCATCCGTCTCGGCACCCGCGTGCCCATCTTTGTGCCGCAGCGCATCACGCCCGAGCTTTGCCGCATGCTGCAAAAGCATCATCCGCTGTGGATTAGCATTCACACCAATCATCCCCGCGAGCTGACTACTGAGGTCCGAGACGCTTTGAGCCTGCTCGCCAACCACGGCGTGCCTCTCGGCAATCAAAGTGTGCTCCTCCGCGGGGTAAATGACGATGCCGCTGTGATGAAAAGCCTTCTGCATAAGCTGCTCATGTGCCGTGTGCGCCCCTATTACCTCTACCAGTGTGATCTCATCCAGGGTAGCTCACACCTGCGCACGAGCGTGACCGAGGGCGTGGAGATCATCGAGCAACTCCGCGGGCACACCACGGGTTATGCCGTCCCTCAATTTGTCATCGACGGCCCCGGCGGCGGAGGCAAAATCCCCGTGAATCCCGATTACGTCCTCCTCCGCGACGAGCAGCGTGTGCTTCTCCGAAATTACGAGGGCAAAACCTTCGAGTATCCCGAACCTGCTCTCGTCCGGGTGTCCTGATGGCTTACCCCTGGGGAGATTGCGGTGATGATTCACCCAAATTCCCTGATCGATATGGTGTTTATTGGCCTTTCTTGGCGAAAGTCCATCCCAGCCTCCCCGCTTCTTGACGCACGTTTAACATGCCCTTACGATCACCGCCGATGCGTTCCACTCTCACTTCCCGACTCCCGGTCGCCGCCTTTGCCGTGGCCGCGACGTTTTTCACCGTTCAGACGCCTGCCTTTGCCTTGCTCGATTTCATCTTCGGCAAAAAGGAAAAGGTGGCACCGACTGCCGACGAACGCACGATGCAGGAGCAGGCTGCTCAGCAGCTCCTCAGCCAAGGTCTCGCCGCCCAAGAAGCCGGCAAATCAGGACGCGCCAATGGCTACTACGAGAAGGTCGTGAAGCAGTATCCCTTCTCCAAGGCCGCCGGTGAGGCTGCCTACCAGCGAGCCGTCATCGTCCGTCACACCGAAAACGATCTCGAAGATGCCTTCAACGCCTTCCAGGACTTCATCGACAACCACCGCCAAAGCCCCCGCTTTGCCGAAGCCATCGAAAGGCAGTATGAAATCGCCGAAGAAGCGAAAGGCGGCAAAAAGCAGCGCAGCCTGATCTTGCTGCCGATGAAGATGAACCCCTCGGACATCCTCGCCTTCTACGAAAAGATCATCTCCAACGCCCCCTACGGCAAATTTGCCGCACTGAGCCAGTTCAGCATCGCTGAGCTGCACCAGGATACCAATGAGAAGGACAAAGCGGTGCAGGCTTACCAGAAGGTCGTGGACAACTACCACGGCACCTCGCAGGCCTCCGAAGCGCAGTTCCGCATCGCTTCCATCAGCAATGTGGCCGCGCAGCGCAGTGAAGACGCCTCAAACCTCACCGCCACCCGCGATGCCCTCAAGACCTACATGGCCGTCAATCCCGGCGGCGAGCGCAAGCAGGAAGCAGAGCAGATCCTCCGCCAAGTAAACACCGCCGAGGCAAACCAATCCCTGACCGTCGCCAAATTTTATCGCACCCAAGGCAAAACCGTCGCCGCAGCGATGTATCTCAACGAAGCGATCAAATTTGGCTCACCCGAAGTCTCTGCTGAAGCCCGCGAAATCCTTGCGGAGCTTGCCGCCGAAGACCCGGATGGTGTCACCCAATCCCGCCGCGGCCAACCAGATCAGGATTTCACCAAGCTGGCATCGAAAGATCTCAAATCTCGCTCCGATTACGTCGGCCCGATGGCACCTGAACTTGCCCGTTTGGCTGAAAAGCCGCGCATGAGGTCCGGTAACGATTCCTTCATGCCCATCCCGCTCACCGAGCCCGCCCTGCCCTTGCAGCCCGGTGGTGCCAGCCCCATGCCTGGTTCACTGCTGCCCACTCTCCCGGAAACGGAAAAGCCTGCTCTGCTCCCTGTGCCCCCCACACCTAGCAGCACAACGCCCGCTCCCGGCGCCCCTCCCGTGCCTGCACCGCCCGCCCCCTCGAAGCCAGCGTCGTAATTTCTTGCGTCGCGCGTTCCACTCCGCCATTCTCGCCGCTCTTCGTCGCAGCCCTCGCATGAAAAATCTTTCCTTTTTGCTCCTCGCCGCCGCTTGCTTCCTTTTAGCCGCCTGCGCAGGCTATCAATTAGGGGGGCAAAAGCCGGTCAGGCTTCGTGAGATTCGCACCCTGGCAGTGCCAGCCTTTGATAATCTGACATTGGAGCCCCGCGTGGCCGTCAATGCTACGAATGCGGCGATCAAGGCCATCCAAAACCATGGTGCCTATGAGATCGTCCCTCGCGATCAAGCCGATGCCGTCCTGAAAGCCAGTGTTCGCAATGTGAATCGCAGCCAGTTTCGCTCAGATCGCACCAACATCCTGCGCAGTTCCCAGATGCAGGTCATCCTCGATATCCAATACTCCATCGAAGATCGAAGCGGTCGCGTGCTCTACACGAATTTCGTCAACGGAGAGACCCAAATGCTCATCGACCCGAATTTGCAGCTTTCGGAGACCCAAGCTCTCGAAGACGCCGCCCAACGCGCCGCCATCAAACTTGCCGATGACATCTGCGAAGGCTGGTGACCTACTGCCGGAGGAGGAACCGCTCGGAGCACCTCCTATCCAATCCCCCGAGGATGATCCTTTCGAGGCTCCTCTTCCCTCTCATCGGCTCGTAGCAGGTCTGCACCTCGTCGCCACGCCGATCGGCAACCTCGGCGACATCACGCCACGGGCCGTTGAAGCCCTGCGAAATGCCGATCTCGTCGCCTGCGAGGACACGCGGCACTCCGGCATGCTTTTGAAGCACCTTGGCATCAAAGCCCGCCTCATCAGTCTCAACGAACACAACGAGGCGCACCGCATCCCGCAGATGCTCGATCACATGCGAGGCGGCGGCAGTGTGGCGATGATCTCCGATGCAGGCATGCCCACGATCTCCGATCCCGGCCAAAGATTCGTCGCGGCCACTGTAGGAGCTGGTTTTGCCATCGATAGCCTTCCTGGCCCCAGCGCCGTGCTTACCGCTCTCTCCGCGAGCGGCCTGCCGACCACGCCCTTTTACTTCGGCGGCTTCCTTCCTCATAAAAAAGGCGCTCGCACCACCGAACTCACCGCTGCTCTCGCTCGTGATGCCACCAGCATTTACTTCGAGAGTCCCTACCGCATCCTAGACACACTCGAAATCCTCGCCACCGCCTCGCCCGAGCATCGCGTGGTCTGCGCTCGCGAGCTGACGAAGAAGTTCGCCGAGTTTCAGCGCGGCACCACCACCAAGGTGCATGCCCATTTTCAGGCCAAAGCGCCGAAAGGTGAGTTCACCCTGCTCATCGCCCCTTCCACATCGCCGAAGTGGCTGACGTGGTGATGCACCTTTCCTTAAACAATCGGCCTTTTGGCCGCGTTTTGCCTTTCCCACGTTCTTACCCATGAAATCGACCGCCACGCTCCTCGCCCTCACTTTGCTCACCTCCTTCGCTGAAGCCGAAAACTGGCCGAACTGGCGTGGCCCCAATCAAGACGGCTCCAGCAGCGAAACCGGCCTCCCTTCGAAATTCAGCCCCCAAGAAGGTGTGAAGTGGGCAGCAGACCTTCCAGGCATCGCCGCCTCCGTGCCGGTCATCTGGGGAGACCACATATTCATCACCTCTCCCATCGTGGCGGAGAAAAAACTCGTCGGTCTTTGCTACGACAAAAAAACCGGCCAGGAAAAATGGCGCACCACCATCTCCCAGGGAGAAGAAGTGCAGTGGGATGACAAAAGCAATCTCGCCAGCCCTTCCGCCGCCACGGATGGCGACCGCGTTTACTTCCTTTTCGCAAACGCCATCGCCGCCGCGTGCGATTTCAGCGGCAAAATCATCTGGAAGCGTGACTTCAAAGACACGCATGGTGCCTTCGCCACCCAGTGGACCTATGGCAGCAGCCCCACCATCGACAGCGGCAAGCTCTACATCCAGGTCCTCCAGCGCAACGAGACCTTCAAGTTTCAGGAGAAGTTCGAAAAAGGCACCTCAGGCAAGGACATGAGCAGCTACATCCTCGCCATCGATCCCGCCACCGGGAAGGACATTTGGAAGCATGTGCGCCCCAGCCTCGCCGCCATCGAATCACTCGAAGCCTTCAGCAGCCCCATCTTCACCACGCACAAAGATCAGCGCCTCATGCTCATCTCTGGTGGCGACACCCTCACCATTCACGATGCCGCCACCGGCAAAGAATTCTCCCGCATCGTCACCTGGAACCCACCCGGCGAGAGCTACAACAAATTCTTCCGCCTCGTCCCTTCACCCGTCGTCGGCGATGGCATGGCCATCGTTTGCGCTCCGAAAAATTCCCCCGTCTTTGCCATGCCGCTTGATGCGAAAGGCGAAACGCAGCCCGTCTGGCAGACCGAGCCAAAAGGCGTGACCAGCGACGTGCCCACTCCCGCCTTCTACAAAGGCAAATTCTACGTCCTCGACGGCGGCAAGAAGCTCCTAAGCTGCCTCGAACCAAAAACCGGCAAAGTGCTCTGGACAGGCGAACTCGGCGGCAAGGCCAAATTTGAAAGCAGCCCCACCGTGGCCGACGACAAAGTCTATTGCATCAACTTTTGGGGTGAGGTGTACGTCGCCAAAGCGAACAGCGATCAGTTTGAACTGCTCTCCATGAACGAAATGGGCAATGGCTCCAAGCCCAACGGCAATGCCGAAAGCGTCCGCGCCAGCATCTCCGTGA
Organism: Verrucomicrobiaceae bacterium; assembly: GCA_040381795.1. Classification (GTDB taxonomy): domain Bacteria; phylum Verrucomicrobiota; class Verrucomicrobiia; order Verrucomicrobiales; family Verrucomicrobiaceae; genus Prosthecobacter. The sequence goes on from JBEIGR010000077.1 coordinate 8,902, forward strand.
GCGATAGCAGCCTCTTCGTCCGCACGCAGGACAAGCTGTATCGCGTGGGCAAGTGAGCGTGTTGCGCTTCACTCCCTGCTGAGCCACCTTCCGCCATGAGCGCCGCCGTTCTTGAATCTCTCCTGCAAGCTCCTGACCTGCCCGAACTCATCGAGCAGGCCCGGCGAAGCCTCGCCATCGAACACAGAATGCGGGAGAAGTTTTATGCCGACATCACACCCGAGTATAAGTGGGAGTTCATCCAGGGAGAGGTCATCATGCATTCACCGGCGCTGAACCGGCACCTGAGGGCCACCAAGGCCATCTTCAAGCTCATGGATGCCTTTGTGAGCGTCCATCATCTAGGAGAAGTGCAGATCGAAAAAGCAATGACCAGCTTCCCGCGTAACGACTACGAGCCGGACATCATGTTTTTCGGCATGGCGAAGATGCAGCTCATCTTCCCGGACACGCTCAGATTTCCCATCCCCGACCTCATCGTCGAGGTGCTGTCTCCTTCGACGGAAAAGCGTGATCGCGGCATCAAGTTCGAGGATTACGCCCTGCATGGCGTGGGAGAATACTGGATCGTCGATGCCGAGGCGGAGACGATCGAGCTGCATCGCTTGCAAGGAAGCGTCTACCCGCCGGCTGAGCCACAAAAGGAAGGCATCCTCACGAGTGAAATCATCCCCGGATTCGAAATGCCCGTGCGGGCCGCTTTCGATCCGCTGGTCAACGCGGAAGCCATGAAGGCCATTTGGAGTAGAGGATGAGCTTCCTCAACGTCATCCTCCTCGCTGGCGCGGCGGCCTTTTTGATCCCGCTGCTCATCCATCTGCTGAACAAGCGGAAGGTAATCACCGTGCGCTGGGGTGCGATGCATCTGCTTCACGAGGTCATCCGGCAGAAGAAGCGCAAAATGAAGATCGAGCAGCTCCTGCTGCTCATCACCCGCGTCGCGATTCCGATCATCCTCGCGTTGTGTCTGGCCCGCCCGGTGCTCACGGCCCTCCGCTCGCTGGGCTTGGGCAGTTCATCGCTCATCGTGATGCTGGATGATTCCTTCTCGATGCGTGCTCCAGCGGAAAAATCAGCCACGCCAGGTGCCAGTGTCGCCGATCAGGCTCGTGCAGATCTCCAGCAGATCACGGAAGGCCTGCCCAGCGGCTCCGCCGCGCAGGTCGTGCTCAGCGGAGGTTCACCACGCCAGTTGCTCGATCAGCCCACCACCGCGCTCGATCTCGTGCCAAAGAAGCTCGCCGAGGTGGCGTCCATGTCCGGTCCAGTTTTGGCGAATGATGCTTTTCAGGCCGCGACTTCGGCTTTGAAGGATGCGCCGAACGCCGCGCGTGAAATCGTCGTCGTCTCCGATTTCCAGGAGGCGGATTGGAAAGCCATCGCCGATGGCGCAGCGCTTCCTGCCCTCGAAAACCTCTCCAAGCAGGAGCCGAAGCCGCAAATCACCTTTTACCGCATCGGCAGCGATCTCGCGGAAAACCTCAGCATCGCCACAGCGGATCTCTCCGCCCTCGTCGCGGCTGAAACGCAGCCCATCGGCATCCGCATCCGCATCAAAAACCACGGCAAACGCCCTTGGCAGGATATTCCCGTGCATCTGGAAGCCGATGGAGCCCGCCTGCGCACGGCCCGCGTCTCACTCGCCCCCGAAGGCGAGGCCGTTTTGAGCTTCACGCATGCTTTTGAAAAGGTGGGAGATCACTCTCTCTCCATTCGCCTCGAAGGCGATAGCTTCGCTGAAGACAATGCCTTTCACAGCATCGTGCAGGTGCGCAATCAGCTCAACGTTCTGATTATTGATGGCAAGCCTGGAGCGATGCCACTCGAAGGTGCGACGGACTTCCTCGAACTCGCCCTCACGCCACACACGGCGGTTGCAAACACGCTCAAGGATCTCATCCGCACCCGCAAAGTCGATCTGCGCAAACTGCGCGAGGATGATTTCAAGCAAGCCGAGGTCGTCATCCTCGCCAACGTCGAAAAACTCCAAGGCCGCGCTTTCAGCGACCTCGATAAGTTCGTCAGAGCGGGTGGCGGCCTCCTAATCTTCGCCGGTCCCGAGTGCGACATCGAATGGTACAACCGCGAGCTTCACAAAAAGGGCGAAGGCATGCTTCCTGCCGCCATCCAAGGTCAGGCCCGCGCCGAACTGGCTGATGCACCCGCCCGCATTCTCATGCAGCGCCTCACTCACCCCAGCGTTCTGTATTTTAATGACGCCCGTGGCGGCCGCCTCCAGGACGCCGAATTCCGGCACTGGCTCGAATTTGCACCGCCTAGCAACGAAGGCACTCAGCGCATCCTCAATCTCGACCGCAACTTCCCGCTACTCCTCGAAAAGAAATACGGCCAGGGCCGCGTCATAGCCGCTGCCACCACTGCCAATGCCGAATGGAGCAATCTACCGCTCCAGCCCTTCTTTGTGCCGCTCATGCAGCGTCTCACCACCTACCTCGCCACGGAAGGAAGTGCTCCCGCTTGGCAAGTCGTTGGCTCCACGCTTCGCGTAAATCTCGAAAAAGCCGAACTCGGCTCCGAATTCACCCTGCGTGATCCCACCGGCCAGACGCAGACGTTGAAGAGCCAGCAGGAAGGCGAGAAAGTCTTCATCCAAAGCCTGCCCATCACCCAGCCGGGCATCTTCCAACTTCAAAAGACAAGCACAGACAAAGCCACGCTCTTTGCTTTCAACACCGACAACGCCGAGTCCGATCTCAAGCCGCTCCCGGCCGATCAGATCAAAAAGATCGCCGAGCGCCACGAAGCGAGCTTCGCTGATTCGCTGCCCTCCTACCAATCCCTCGACCGCACCCGCCGCCACGGCAGCGAACTCTGGCAGCCGCTTCTCATTGCCCTTTTGGCCCTTCTTTTCCTCGAAGTGCTGCTCCAGCAGCGCATCGCGAGGGGGTGAGTCAGGTTACAGCATCGTGTTCTCGAGCCCCTGCACTTCCTTCTTCACGAGGGCACCTACACGGTGCTTGGCGAGATAGACTTGGGCGGCGTTGATGCCAAGGGCTTCGGCAGTCTTTTTCACGCCCCAGCCCTTCATCACATAGCAGTCGAAGATTTGAAACTGACGCGGGGAGACCTTCGCCTTCACACGTTCCAGCGCAGCGGCGGTGATGTTGTCACGCCATTCGCGATCCCAGATCTTTTCGAGCATGTTGTCCTTATCCTGAGAGAGGCGCTCCACGATGCTCATGCCATGGTCTTCGCTATCGGCATTGCCCTGATCGGCCAGCGAGGGCTGACGCTTGCGGGCCCGGAAGACATCGAGGATGCGCCAGCGGGTCATCTGGAGTAGCCAGGCCTTGAACGAGCCAGCACGAGGATCGTACTGCCCTTTCTGAACCTGACGGGCGATGGCGATGATGGTCTCCTGGATGACATCAAAGGATTCTTCACGGGTGAGACCGGCCTTCGAGGCCACAGAAAAGATGAGTCGCCAGTAGGTCTGGTAGAACTCATTCCAAGTCCGCTGGTCCTCCCAGTTGTTCAAACGCTCAATCAGGCTTTTGCGGGTCTTCTCCCACAAGCCTTTTTCTTTTTTCACTTCTTCCGGCACGGCAATTTCCGGTACTTGGATGTCGGAGGCTGGGTCACTCATTGGTAACTGACTTTTCACGGCTGCACGAGGCTGTCAAACCTTTGAAACTCAAGGCATCGAACGAATTTCACCGATAGAAGACCAGCGGCTGCGGCGGGTACCTCCATGAACCACTGCGGCGGCCAAAGGAGGCCGCAAGGATGCCCGTTCAGGTGAAGGGAGATCTGTATGCCCTGCATCAAGCCTTTCCCTTCAGGCGTCCTACGATGCAGGTCATCCGTCAGAACATGTGGTTCACCTTCCTCTACAGCGGACTCAGCATCCCGCTGGCGGCTGACATCTTGTATCCCTTCACAAGCGTGGCGATGTCCCTGAGCAGCCTCTCAGTGATCCTGAACAGCCTGCGGTTAAGGCGGTTCAAGTGAGGGGCATCTCAAAAAGATCCACTATGCGAACACGGCTGCAAGCATGCTGATTTCTTGGGCCACTTCTTCCGGGGATGAGACGGTTTCTGCCACGGCCTGCTCCAGGAGCGCTCGGTAGCGTTTGCGCATGCGATGGACGGATACCTTCACATCGCTCACGGTTTTTCCCAGCTTTGTCGCGACGTCGGCATACGACTCATCGCCCGCATTCCAGGCGATGAACTGCTGAAGGACTTCAAACACAGATTGCTTGTCTTTCTGGGCAAATTCTGAGCGAAGAGACTCTTGGACGTTGCTGAGAAGCGTGGTCGCCCATGCGCGGTCAAAGAGCTGCTCGGGCGAGTTGTGATCTGCAGGCTCGACATCGTAGCGCTGCTCCGCAATGGCCTGACCGAACGATTCGATTACCCGCCCGCCACCGCGCTTGGCGGAACGCTGCCTGCCACGTTCGTTAGATAGAAACAGTTTCACATCTGCCAGGAGAAAGGCCCGTAGTTTGCCTTTGTCCCGGCTGGCACGGTCTAAGTAGCCGCGCTCCAGGAGACCGGCAAAGTAGCTCTGAGTGAGGTCTTCGGCGTCCTCCGGGCTGGCGCAGGTGCGGCGGATGAAGGCATAGACGGGATACCAGTAGGCGGAACAGAGGTCATCCAGCGCGTGGAGTGCTTCCGTGGCATGATCTGAGCGTGCCTTCAGCACAAGGCTCCAGCGGGTAGTCAGGAACAAGTCCGGCGCGTCGGATGAGTCAGCGTTCATAGCATCGAGAGTAGCTAGAGGTCCCGGTGGGCAGAAAATAAATCTAAACTTTTCCGCAGCGGGGTGTAACCCTTTTTTCCTGGTTCACTAGGCAGGGGTGAGACCATGAAAACAACGATTTTCCCCCTCCTCGCCCTTACTCTTGCCAGCATCGGTAGCCTAACGGCTCAATCTGCGCCTGCTGAGCTACCATGCTGGACCTCGAACGATAACTGCACCATCCGCGCCAAGTTTATCGGGGTGGGTGCTCAGGCTGTGCTGATC
>JBEIGR010000078.1:0-13875 GCA_040381795.1 Verrucomicrobiaceae bacterium
ACCGGTCTGGGCGCTGAGCCACTGGCAGTATTTGTTGGCCGCGTGGTGCGTCATGCAGATGGCGGGGTATTTGTCGCGGCCCATGCCGAAATCCATCGGCTGGTAAGGCGGTGTCGGCTGGGAGATCAGATCTTCCGGTTTGTCCGTGGGAGCCCACACCTGACGGCTGCCGTCCTTGTTGCGGCCGATGTTGGTGAGTTGGAAGGGTTCGTATTCATCCCAGGTGACCTCGTATTGGCCCATCCAGAAGGGCTTGATGGTCTTTTTCGTCAGCGGGCTTTCGTCATCAGCGCGGTTCTTTTCGCTATCGGGGCTGCCCATCATGAATTCGCCGCTTTTGATGACCACCATGCTGTAGGGAGCGCCGGTTTTGGGTACCTTGGTCTCGTAAGGCTTCATGTCGGCCTCTTTTTGCTCCTTCGAGGTCTGCACGATGAAGGCGTGAATCTTCTTCGCGAGCTCCATGTTGTCCGGGTTGATCGTGGCGGGGCCTTTTTTCTCCTTCGCATTCAATTTGGCATCATCCGGCCAGGGAGCACCCTGCTCCACCCACAGCTTCAGGAAGGTGAGCTGCTCCTTGGAAAGCGGGCCGCCGCTCTTCTTCGGCGGCATGAGGTCGTCGTCATCCTCGGCGAGGGTGGCCAGCGTGTAGATGGCGCTCTTTGCGGTGTCGAAGGGGACGATGTTGGGGGCGTTTTCGCCGGATTCGAAGGCTTCCTTCTTCGTGGAGGCAATCCAGTCGCCCTTGGCTTTGTCGGGGTTGTGGCAGGAGAGGCAGTTTTCTTCCAAAAGCGGCTGGATGTGCTTCGCGAAGGTGATGCGCGGCGTTTGCTCCAGTGTCACGCCGGCGGGCCATTCGGCACCTTGCTCGATCCAGGTCTTGATGACGGCGATCTGGCTTTTTTCGAGCAGGCCTTCCTTCTTCGGAGGCATCACCATGTCATCTTCAATATCGAGCAGCAGCGTCGTGTAGATGGCGCTTTTCGAGGGATCGCCGGGGGTGAGGCCGGGGCCGTTCTCGTTGCCCTTTTTCATGTCTTCCAGCGTGTGCATGCGGAAGTCGCCTTTGTCCTCTTTGGAACCATGGCAATGAGTGCAGGCACCTTCGAGCAGGGGCTTCACCTGCTTGACGAAGTCCACTTTATCAGCGGAGAACGCGACCGCTGGGGCCAGCGCGGCCAGAAAAGCGAGGGATCGGAGAGGGTTGGCGGGTTTCATGGGGAGGCCGCGTTTAGCACACGGTTTCCCGCCTGTCCAATGCCGGGGCGGGGCCTACGCCACCATCGCCTTCCGCGGGCGTTCTCATAACTGAAACCATGCACGGAGATGGCGGTCCACCATCGCAGCATCCGCCGACGATATGCTGCCGACAATTTTTCGCACCAAAGAACTCTCCACGGTGGCGACCTGGGATTTCACTCCGCTCGGAACGTTGAGTCCGGCTCTGCGCCAGTCAGCCAGCGTGAAATCCCAGTTCGTCTGCTGGGAGGTGATCGGCACCACGAACAAATCACCGGGGAAACTGCCATGCCCGATCACGATGGCAGGGCGCACTTTGGTGCTGCTGAGATCGGTGAAGGGGATCGGCAGTAGCACGATGTCATTGCGCGAGCAGTTCATTGTAAACGTCGTCTGCTTCGTTGTTCCAAACCTTGCTCAGGCACCGTTCACCTTGGGAAAGCCATTCGGCACGCTCCGCGTCTGGACTCACCGTGTCCACACGCACCTGCACCAGCGTGTGTTCAGGCAGCGCCAGAGCTTGAAGCAGGCGCAGATGCCCGGCTTCATAAATGGCATTCAGCGTAGAGGTCATGATTCGAATTCTATCCGCTGCCGCCAGAGCCACAAGTTGAAGTATTGCGGCATCTTCATGGCTGCCTCAGACCTGGGAAAAGCGAGGTCACGCAAGCCCCATCGCCTTCCGCGGGTTCTCGTCGAGGACGCGGGTGAGCTCTGCCTCGGTCATGTCGAGGTCGTGGAGGGCGTTGGCCTTGATCCGAGGGACGGTGACGGTGCTGCCGACGAAGTGACTGCCATCGGGCGAGCGGGCGACGAGGTCCTCGCCGATCAAAATATCCCAACCGGCGAGGGTGTAGCGGCCGGGGCCGAGGCGGGCGGCGGAGATGGCATCGGTGACGAAGATCACGCGGTCCAGCCCGGTGCTGCGCAGCCAGTTTTTCAGCACAAAGAAGGGCACATGCACGCCGTCTGGGATGAAGCAGAGCCACAGGTGGTCGTGCAGGCTGAGCGCCCGCTGGATGATGTTGTCATGGCGGTGCATCTGGATGGGGCAGCCATTGCCGACATGGGTGAACATGCTCAAACCGGCATCGCAGGCCGCACGGAGCAGGTCGAGCGAGGGATCGCAATGTCCGGCAGAGATCACCACGCGCTGCGAGGCGAGCCACGCGGTCGTTTTGGAGCCCTCGTCATGCTCGGGTGCCAGCGTGACGAGCTTCGCGAGGCCTCCAGCGGCATCGAGCAGGCGCTTGGCGTCTTCGACATTGGCCGGTTTCACCGCGTGAGGCGGATGAGCGCCGACGTAGCCTTTGATAGGGTTGATGAAGGGCCCCTCGATGTGGATGCCGGTGATCATTTTCTGCGCCAGCGAGTCCTTTTCACGCAGCTCCACGAGCGTGCGGATGCGCCGCTCCAAAACGGGAACTTCATCGGTGATGAAGGTGGCCAGGATGGCATCGCAACCATCCTCAACGAGGCACTCGCAGGCATGGTGAAGCTGCTCGGCAGTGAGGCCGTCGCGGTTGAAGTCCGTGCCGGCGTAGCCATTGACCTGAAGATCGAAGGGTTTCATGCGCTCCGATGAGAGCCGTGGCGAGGACAAGGTTCAAGCGCGGAGCGTGACAGGATGCGGTATCTTTGTCACGAAGGACGGTGGACGCCAAATCAACCGTTGCGCAGGTTCTGGCGGGCCGGTAAACTCATCTCATGTCCACCGCCATCCATCTCGACCTTGATCTGCCGGGTGATCTGAAGCGTTTCAAGCTTCCCTCCGGCGTAAACGAGCGCCTCACCGCCCTGCTCGACAAGCAAGATGCCGGCGAAGCGCTCACGGAGCAGGAGCGGCGTGAAGCGGAGGGCCTGGTCGATCTGGCGGATACGCTCACCTACCTCGGATTCAAAGCACGTGCCGCTGCATGAGCATCTCCGATTCACTGCGATGGCAGGTGGTGGAGCGGGCGGGCAACCGCTGTGAATACTGCGGCCTCTCGCAGGAAGGTCAGGAGGCCGTTTTTCATGTGGATCACATCTTTCCTGTCAGTCTCAGCGGTGTGACAGAACTGGATAATCTGGCGCTTGCCTGTGTGTCATGCTCGCTGCGGAAAGCCGCTCGCGTCCAGGTGCCAGATCCCGCTACCGGAGAATGGGTGGCGATGTTCCATCCGCGGACCGACCGGTGGAATCTGAATTTCCGATGGTCGGATTGCGAGATCACGGGGATCAGCTCAACTGGCAGGGCGACAGCGGCAGCTTTGATGATGAATCGGCCCATCGCCATTCGCATCCGAGCGGAAGAGCGGGCGCGAGGTCGTCATCCGCCGCCGGGGCAGCTTTGAGGTGAGAAGCAATATCGCCACCGAAAGAACCCTATCCTCGCGCTTGTCTTTCTCCCTCCGTCCGCCATCCATGGGCCGCGCATGAGTTCCATAGCCAAACCGCCTGCCAAAAAAGCCGCTTCCAAGGGCGGTAAGGCCGCGCAGCCATGGTGGACGGCGCAGCTTCAGAAGTGGGAGCATCTTTGGAAGGGCCAGACGGCTGAGCAGGCGGCCGCCGCAGCCACGGCGAACACGATGCTACCGGTGCTCATCGAGGTCTTCGCCGCTTTCAGCAAGCTCGATGGCAGCGTGGAGGAGGAGGACGTCGAGTCCAGCCTCGGCTACCTGCGTTACGACTACCCCGAGGCGATCTATTCGGACATGCGCCGCATCTATTTCGAGGCCTTGCAGCAGCCGCAGGACCTCGCGCAGCGGGCGAAGGAGCTCGCGAAATCGCTCACCTCGGAGCAAAAGGTGCTGCTCGGCGTGCAGCTCTACCTGCTCATCTCCCGCTCGCAGCAGAATCAGCGGCAGATGGTCGAGTTCTACCTCTTCATGACGAATCTCGGCATCGCCGCCCAGGCGATCGACATCGTCTATCAGCTCAACGCGGGCGATAAACCGCCGGAGGAAGGTTTTGCCACACGCGGCGGCCAGCCGCTGGAGACGCTGCGCATCGCCTCCACCCAGCCCACCGATGTGCTGCTGCGCTCGCTTTCCGCGGAGTGCTCCGTGGTGGCCTTCCGCTTCCAAAACATGGTGCTGCTGAAAAACACCGGCAGCGTGGACATCCTCGTCCGCAGCCGCAAGCAGCCGCCGGGAGACTTTTCCCGCCTCTATCCTGGCGAGCGTGTCGTGCTCGGCGATGTCACCATCGACTTCAACGACCTCATCTCTTACTTCAACGCGAAGAAGACGCTCACCGGCACGCAGATCTACCTCACGCTCACCGAGGATGGCGATGCCGAGATCGCCCCGCAGCGCGGCCGTGGCACGCATCTGCGGCTCAGCTTTGGCCTAGGCGTCACCGTCGAGGCCATCCGCAGCACGCAGGCCACGCTGAATGGCACGCTGCTCTCCGCCGGCACGGTCATTGAGGCCAGCATCGAGGATAAAATCATCGCTCATGGCGAGGTGGAGATCGCGCTGCGAGATCTGCGACTTCGGGCGCAGGAGTTCGGCGGCCAGTTCCGCCTCGAAGGCAGCCGCAATACCTACCTCGTCTCCAACAAACCCGAACTGCTCGACGAAGGCGACATCCTCCTTTCCGACGACACCGATGGCGAGATCCTCCTGCGCATCGAGTGCAACTACGCGCAGAAGACCGGCGTGCTCGAAGTGCTCCGCGCCTCGCGTCCCATCTACGTCGGCCAGGTGCCGGTGCGTGATCACTTCACGCTGAGCGATGGCGATACCATCACCCTCGGCGAAGGCCAGTTCCTGCGCTGCCATTTTTCGGATCGCATCATCGAAGAGGAGCGAAACACCATTCGCCAGCTCGAGGTGCGTGATTTGCAGCATCGCTTCGATGCCCGTGAGACCGCACTCGATGGCATCAGCTTCCTCGCCCGTCGTGGCGAGATGATCTGCGTCATGGGTCCCAGCGGTTGCGGCAAAAGTACGCTCCTCCGCGTGCTTGGCGGCCAGATGAAACCCCGCAGCGGCGAGGTACTCATGAATGGCATGCCGCTTTACGCGAACCTGCCGAACCTCACGCCCTATGTGGCCTACATTCCTCAGGAGGACGCATTTGATCCGCTGCTCAAAGTGCAGGAAAACCTCGATTTCAGCGTCGCGGTGCGTTGTCCGCATTTGAAGACCGACGAGCGCCGCAAGCGTGTCGAGGCCAAGCTCGCCGAACTCGGCCTCGCCGACATGCGCAAGCGTCTCGCCGGCACGCCGCAGCAGAAATTCCTCAGCGGTGGCGAGCGCAAGCGCCTCAACGCCGGTCTCGACATGATCGGCATCTCCGATGTGTACCTCTTTGATGAGCCCACGAGCGGCCTGTCATCGAAGGATAGCGAGCACGTCCTGGAGATCATCCGCAGCCTCGCCCGCAACAAGATCGTCATCATCTCCATCCACCAGCCGAGCATGCGGCTTTTGAAGATGTTCGATAAAGCCCTCATGCTCGACAAAGGCGGCAAGATGGCCTTCTACGGCACGCCACAGGGCATGCTGGAGTATTTTTGGCGTGTCTATCAAACCGAGACCGGGCAGGGAAAAGCCACCGACACGCCCCCGGAGAACCTCACCGCCGATTTCGTCTTCGACGTGCTCGAAACACCGCTGCGAGACATCAGCGGTGATGTCATCCAGGAACGCAGCGCGGATGGTCACCTCGTGGCCGCCCGGCGTTTCCCGCCGAACTTCTGGCGGGATGCTTATCAGCGGCATCTCATCATGGAAAGCATGGCCAAACAGCAGGCCATGCCCGGCAGCACGAATCTCATCTCGCGGCCTCGCGATGATAGCGGTAGCGCCAGCCGCTTCCGCGCCGCGCCGAAGCCGCCGAAGCACACCGTGCGTGAGGAAGGCATTTTGTTTGGCACGCTGCTGAAGCGGGCCTTCCTCAGCAAGCTGCGCAACCGCACAAACCTCCTCACCACGCTGCTGGAGGCCCCGCTGCTCGCCTGGCTCATGTCCAGCGTGCTCAAATACAGTGAGGAGGAGCATTACACCTTCGCCACCGCCTTCCACATCCCGACGTACCTCTTCATGAGCCTCGTCGTGGCCATGTTCCTCGGCCTCACAAACAGCGCCGATGAGATCATCCGGGATCGTTTCACGCTGAACCGCGAGCGAAACCACAACCTGCGCACCTTTTACTACCTCTGCGGAAAACTCATCACCCTGGCCGCCTTTGCCCTCGTGCAGTGCGTGATCTATCTGCTCATCGGAAACTGGATTCTGGAGATTCGCGATATGTTCTGGGTGCACCTCTGGTGGATGTTCCTCACCTCATTGACCGGTGCCTGCCTGGGCCTCTTCATCTCCAGCATCGTCACGGATAGCCGCACCGCGGTGAACGTCATCCCGCTCATCCTCATCCCGCAGATCATCCTCGGCGGAGCCTTGATCAAATACGAAGAGATGAACAAGAACCTCGACCTCGTCTATTCCATGAGCCGCTGGTGGAAGGAGCCCATCACCGCCGAGGAAAACCCCAGCAAGTTGAAGGTTCCCTTTGTCTGCCAGTTCATGCCGCTGCGTTGGAGCTATGAAGGCGTCGTCATCTCCCAGTCCAAACTCAATCCGCTCACTCAGAACCAGGACTTCCTCGACGAGCGCATCCAGGCTCTTTTGCCTCCCAAAGGTATCGAGCTCACCGATGCACAGCGCCATGAGCTCGACATGACGAAGCAGTCTCTCGCCGTCGTCTCTGGCCTCTACGCCCGCAACCCGCGTGAGATCCGCAAGCGCCTCGGCAGCCTGCACGAGGCCGTCATCAGCGGCACCCTCGATGATGGCATGCTCGAATCCATGCGCAGCGATAGCGATGCCGTCAGCGCCGAGGAAATCTATGTGAACCGCAAGGTGCTCGACCTCGTCACCAAGGCCGAGATGGAACGCGAGGACTACCGCCGCAAAGCCAGCCCGAACGTCTTCTTCGGCACGCAGAAAGTCTATTTCGGCACGAAGTTCAACACCCTCTGGATCAACAGCCTCGTCATCCTCTTCAACATCGTCCTCATCATCGCCGCCGTGCAATTGTCCGTGAAGCGGCAGCTCACGAAGGTGTGAGGCATAAAGCCTTGAACGAGCATCACAAAGCAAGCCGCGATTGGCGGGAAGCGTGTTCCCCTCACCCCAGCCTCTCCCCGGAATATGCTGGCCCATCAATTGCACTTCTCGCCGGGGAGAGGGAGTGCGCTATCAGGTTCCTCTCCCCGCTGGGAGTATTCGAAAGCTTGTTAGTGTGGACGCGGGGAGAGGTTAGATGAGGGGAACAGCCTTCGACGGCCTGCCATCGTTGCGGAACCGGCATACAAGGTTAATCTCAAACGGTGCTGCTTTTTATCCGCTCGCACCACCCGTTTTCCGTTCCCACACCATGGCCGCCGAACCCACACGCCTTGTTTTAAACCACGAGACCTACGAGGCCGTGCTGCAAGGCATCATTCCAGCGGCGAAGAAGGTGCTCTGGCTCGTCACCGCCGATTTGAAGGACCTCTACACCAGCGATGGCGGGAACTTCGTGCCGCTTCTGCAAATCTTGGCCGAAAAACTCGATGAAGGCGTCGAGATCCGCCTCGTGCATGCCAAGGAGCCTGGGCCGAGGTTTCGCGAGGATTTTGATCGTTTCCCGCAATTCCTCGAAAGCGACCGCTTTGAGCGCATTTTGTGCCCGCGCATGCACATGAAGTGCGTCATCGCTGATGGCCGCGTGGCCTACATCGGCTCCGCCAACCTCACCGGGGCCGGCATCGGGGCCAAAGGCCAGCATCGGCGGAATTTCGAGGCGGGCATCATCACCGAGGACAAGACCATGATTCGCGGCGTGATGGATTTTCTCGATGCCTTTTACCTCGGCGATCACTGCCTGAAATGCCAGCGGCGCGACGTTTGCCCTGATCCCATCGCATGAAAGCACTCATCACCGGCGGCGAGGGCGATCTGGCCCATCACATCCGAGCGGAACTCGAATCCGCTGGCTGGGACGTGCTCGCACCCGGTCGAGCCGAACTCGACGTGCTCCAACCGAAGGCCTTCTTCGCCCAGATCGACCACCTCGACCTGCTCGTGAACAACGCCGGCATCTTCTGCGATGCTCCGCTGGTCAAAATGACAGAGGAAGACTTCGAGTCGGTTCTCGATGTGAACCTCAAAGGTGCCTTCCTTTGCACCCAAGCCGCTCTGAAACTCATGAGCCGCCAGCGTGAAGGTCACATCATCAATATCGGCTCCTACTCCGCCCTCAGCGGCCCTGCCGGTCAGGCCAACTACGCCGCCGCCAAGGCCGGCCTCATCGCCCTCACCCAGTCCACGGCGCAGGAATACGGCAGCCGAAGCATCCGTGCCAACTGCCTCCTGCCTGGCTTCCTCGAAACGAAGATGACGCGACACCTCCTCGAAGACGCCGAGTGGAAGGGGCAACTCCTCTCCCAACACACCCTCGGCCGCCTCAACACCCCGCAAGACGCGGCCCGCTTCATCCTCATGCTCCACTCGATGCCCGCGATCAGCGGCCAGGTCTTCCAGCTCGACAGCCGCATCCATCGCTGGACGTGATCACTTCACATACTTCTTCAGATCACGCATCGCGATCACCGTGCAGCCTTCATCTTTGAGGTGCTGCATGTAGCTCTCGAACTTCTCCGGATCGGTGTTCACCCACGGATGTTTGATGTCCGGCACACCGTGAAAGGTCATCACCGCGATCTTGCCCTCCTTCGCCTGCGCCACGGCGACTTTGAACTGCTCCAGCGTGCTCTCCGGCTTCCCATCAAAGGCCTGCGGCATGAGCAACGGATTGTCTCTGGCGGGATCGAAAGCCTTCGCACCACCCGCACGCGCAAAAAGGTAGCCACGTTCACTGAGCAGCTTCGCGGCGGCCTCGCTGGTGGCGTAGCCGGGATAGCAAAAGCTCACGGGACGCGGGATGCCGGCCTTGGCGCACTGCGTTTCGATGAACTCCACATCGGCGGCGAGTTGCTCCGGCTTCTGCTTCGTCACGCCGGCGTGCGTCCGCGTGTGATTGCCGATCTCAAAGCCATCCGCATGCAGCGCCTTGATCTGCTCCCAGGTCATGTAGTTCTTCTTGTCGATGAGGAACTCGAAGCCCTCCGTGATGAAGAACGTGGCACCAAAGCCATGCTTCTTCAGCAGCGGTGCCACATAGTTCGCCTGACTCGCCACCGAGTCGTCAAACGTGAGCACCACCAGCTTGTCCGGCACCGGATCGGCGTGCAGCGAGGTAGCAAACAAGAGGGCAAAGAGAAAACGTTTCATGTGGGCGGAGGGAACGCGGCTGGCGGGGCTTTCTCATACCTCAGACCAACTCTCACACGCCAGACTTCGCACGCGTCTGAACTCATGGAGATTATGAGTCACCAGTCTTGCGGAGAGCGCCAGCGCATGAGCAGCGATCAAAAGATCATTCGGGCCGATGAGTCTGCCTTTGGACTCCTGATCGCTTCGGATCTCGCCATATCTGCGGGCGGGATCACCTGCTTGGAAATCAAACTTCGCAAAAGGAGATAGGATACGCTGCATGCGTGCCCGCTCGGAAGCCGGATCATCCGCTCCGCAGGCTCCGTATTCCAGCTCAGCCACCGTGATGGCGGAGAGCCCGATCACATGTCCTTCTGACGCGTGCCGCCTGCACTTGGCGAGGATGCGCCTGCCTGTTTCCTGACGCTGGCGTTGTTTTTCAGACCTGGGTTCCAAGATGCTCAGGCCTCGCATCATCAGGATGGTGGTGTCTGTGTCGAGCAGGTAGATCATGCCTCATCACTCCAGGCGCGTTTTTCGAGTTTTATGCCCTTCCTGCGACCTTCAACAGTCTTGAAGAACGCTTCCGTAAGCCCCTGACATGCCTCCTCACACGCATCCCAGGGATCACCCTCCGAGATCAAAATGCCCTCCGGCACTCGGCGAAGTGTCACCACTCCTCCGCTCACACGGAAGTCTTTTGGCAGCCGGATAGCCTGGCTGCGCCCGTTCATGAAAACTCTGGCTCGCGAACTCATGCCACGGTCTATATCTTCTGGTAGAGCCAAAAGCGAGGGGAATGTTGCCATGCTGTTCACCATGCGGTCATCGTCCGGCTACTTCCGCGCCTGATTCACGGCTTCGATGGATTTGAGGATGTTCGACTTCCACACGCCCTGGAGCTTGTCGGGTTCGGCGCGGTTCAGGGTCTTCAAAGCCTCGTCAAATTGGCCGCGGCGGCATTGAATGCGGGCGATACCTTGGAGGGCGGAATACTCGTCGGCTCCACCGATGCGGGTTTTACCTTGAAGAATGGCTTCGTAGGCATGCAGGGCAGTTTCGTCGTTTTTCACGTTCAGTTCGCGATTTTGGGCGAGGAGGATCAGTACGGGTTCGCGAGTGCGTGGATCGCCGATCCACTCCAAAGCTGCGCTGAGGTCGGTTTCGGCCTTCTCGCTATCTATGGTGTTGTAATAAGCGCGGCCGCGATGGTGGAAGCCACCGCCACGCTTCCAGAAGGGCCACTTCATGATGTCTTCGCTGCCGAATTGGGCGACGACCTCACCAGCAGGCAGGCTGCGCATCTGTGCGGCCTTCTTCACGGATTCGATGGGGATGCGTTCGATCACGGTTTTGTCGAATAGCGCGGCTTGTTCGAGCGCGGCAGACTTTTGGAAATCAGTGAGCCTGCCTTCAGCGAGGGCGAGGAAGGGCTCTGGCTTACGCTTTTGCGTGGCATCGCGGTAGGCGATGACGAAATCGGAGACGCTTGGATCGGCCTCGAACTGGTGAGACTTGCCATCGTAGAAGTGGGCGAACTTCATCGGCTCGTGGAAGCCCTCTAAGCCGGTGGGGGAGAGGGCGCTGTGCTCCTGGCCGTCTTCGCGGAGGCGCTGGCGGCAGAGGTTAATGTGCCAGGGCAGGCTCTGCGTGGGTTTGCGACCGATGATTTGATGCAGCGGATCATTTTCATCCTGCGTGACAGGAATGCGGATTTCCACGGTCCAGTGATCGTCGGCGATGCGCGTGGCGACTTCGGCTTTGGAATCCCAGCCGAACCACTGACTGCTCGGCGCACCTCGATCCTGATCGACGATGTGGCCGTTCGGACTGATGGCGATTTGATAATACGAGTGCGTTTCGGTGGCGAGTTCGATCTCGATGGCATCGCCAAGCCAGACCGCCTGATCGTCCTCGCGAGTGGCGGTGATGTTGAGCTTTTCGCCGCGTCGTTCCTCGCAACGAATCGCAAAGTAAACGCTGCTACCCTGCCATCCGGCTTTGAAGGACGTGCCAAAGGTGGGCACGCGGCCGGTTTGCAGTTCGCGGAACTTGCCAGTGGCAGCGGCGGGGCAGTTTTGCCAATACTCGTCGTCGAGTTTGCCGTCGATGACGACGCCCTTCGCGTCGCCGACGAGGCGCACGGTGGGCACGGGGCCGCGTTTCTGACCGAGTTGCTGCGACTTCATGCGCAAGCCTTTGAGGAAGTCGTCGATGAGGGCGAGGCGCTGCTCGTAGATGTGTAGCGGAACTCGTGAGAGTTCCGAAGCGTCGGAAGTCTCACGACTTCCGCTACGGACTTTCGTTTTCGCTTTGTCAAAGAGGGCGAGCGCTTCATCGGCTTTCGCTTTGTCCTCCTCCATGAGCTTCCAGTTGGCTTCGCAGAAGGTGAAGAAGCTTAGCATCTCGGTCTCGACGGGGCCGTAAAAGAGGCGGCAGTATTCTCGCAGCGCGACGGCGGGCTCGTAGCCGGGCCAGTAAGCACGGGCGGTGAAGTAAACGAGGAAGTGATTGAAGCCGGTGGCGACTTTGTCGAAGTCCTGACGCACGGTGAGCCAGATGTCCTCGCCCTGGGACATGCCTTTGGTGGCGATGACACTATCACCCATCGACTTCGCGGCAAAGGCGGGCAGATACCAGCCGCGATCGGTGAAGGGATAGTTTTCGAAGTTGATGATCGGATTCGCGGTCTTTTTCGCCCAGGCGGCACGCAGGGCCTCCGGTGCGGCTTCGCCCTCGGCTTTGTTGCCTGCTTTGTTTATCGGCCTGCGACCGCCGACGATGCCGACGAGCACGTTGGGCTCCAGTTGGTCGATCTTTAGCGGTGGAAGGGTATAGACGCCATACGCGCAGTTCAGGATTTTGGCGTTCGGATGTGTTTTGCCGACTTCTTTGGCCACGCGATTGACGAAGTCCCACACGTAGTCGCTGAGCAGGCCGCGTTCGTTGCGCTGGGGCGAGTCTTTGCCTTGGCACTTCTCGCATTGGCAAATGGAGGTGTAGCCATCGGGCGGCATGATGGAGACGCTTTCCAACTGGAAGGTGTCGAGCAGCGTCCGCGCATAGCGCACGGTCTCGCGGAAGAGTTCGTCGTTCGAGTAGCAGAGCTGGCACTTGGAGTCGCCGGCCTTGAAGTCGGGCTTGCCGCCGTAGATCGCAAACCATTCGGGATGTGCGTCGAAGACGGCCTGCCGGTTCGTCATGTTCGCCATGCCGTGAGCGATTTGCAGGTGCTCGTCGTTGCGAATGCCGAGACGCATGACCCACAGCGCGGATTCCGGTCCGCAGGTGGCGAAGCGGAAGTTGAACTGCCGCAGCGCAAAGTCCGGCTTCACCGTTTCGTCGAGTTTGTGCACCTCGATGGTCTTCATCGCGGGCAGCACCTCACCGAGTTCGCCGGGCAAAAACCAGCGTGCGCCGAGTTTTTGCAAAAAACCACTCACCGCGTTGAAACTGCCGCGTTCGTCGAGTCCCCAGACTTCGAGTGTTTCGCCATCCAGCGGGATTTTGGCCCGGTGCTTATACAAACCGGGATTTGGCAGCCCATACGGTGCTCCGACGATCGTTTCCCAATCCGCCTGCGCTCGTGGGATGTCACTATTGTTTCGCGCAAATGGCCCCACAGGCTCGAAGTCCGCATCATCACCGATCAGCGCCATCCAATCCGCACCCGTAGCGATGCGATACGCGCCATCTTTGAGTCCCTCCGCTTTTACTGGGCATGAATCGCTCGCGCCGATGAACACTTTGACCGTCTTCCCCGAAGGCTGCGTGACGATGGGCAGCTTCGCCCCGCTGATCTTCTCGATCTGCTGCCGAAACTCATGCGCAGCGACTCGCTGAGTGCGCGTGGGCTTGTCGCTGATGATGATTTCGGCACGAGGCTGGCCGTTTTCGACGAGGAGAGACTGGGCAAAGACACTGGAAGTGAGCAGCAAAAAGAGAAACAACCGATGCATGTGCTCAAAACGACAGACAGATGAGTTTCAAGCACCCAAAACCCACGTTGCCTCAAGAACTTCTCATGATTGACCCGCCGGAAGTCGGCGGCAAGATCACGCATGCCCGCGACCGTCGCCGCCATCTACACCAGCCCATCCGCCACCGTGCTGCCGCAGGCGGTGACTGAGGCGGAGGCTCGGGCGCATCGCGGCCTCGTCGGAGATCGCTACTTTGAAGGCGGCGGCACGTTTTCTGATTGGGAACCGAAAGGCCCTGGGCGCGAACTCGCACTCATCGAAAGTGAAGTGCTCGCCGAACTCGGCCTCAACGCCGCCGAGGCACGACGAAACATCGTCACCGAGGGCCTGCGGCTGAATGACCTCGTCGGAAAGCGCTTCCGCATCGGCGCTGTGCTCATCGAAGGCATCCGCCTCTGCCCGCCGTG
>JBEIGR010000079.1:0-13860 GCA_040381795.1 Verrucomicrobiaceae bacterium
AACACGCTCACGCCTGGCATTCACCGGAAAGACGTGGCCCGAAAAGGAACGCAGATTCTCCAACACCGCCCGGCCGACGCTGCCCTCACGATCCGTGGCACCTACGAGGGCAAGGCTGCGGGGCTGGAAAAAGCATTCGAGTGACATGCGGCACGCTACGCGGCGATTCAGAGCGGTCATGCGCATCTTCCGCTTCGACAAGCGCCGCTCCTTCTTCAACATCTGCCGCACATTGAAGACCGAACGCACCAAGCCCGACCTCGCCGCCCGCCTCCACGACGTGCCGCACGCCCCAGGCGTGTATGTGATGCGGGATCGCCTGGACCGCGTGATTTACGTGGGCAAGGCCCGCGATCTGCGAAAACGCCTCTCGAACTACTTTCTCCCCTCCTCCGCTCGCAAGGCCGACCTCAAAACGCGAGCGCTCATCACCAGCATCTGGAGCTTTGACCTTCATGTCCTGCGCAGCGACACCGAGGCGCTGCTGCTCGAAGGCAAACTCATCAAGGAATTCCGCCCGCGTTACAACATCAGCTTCCGCGATGACAAACGCTTCCTGCTCGTGCGGGTTCACTTCGGTGATGAGTTCCCTCGCATCGGCCTCACACGGCTGAAGAAGGATGACGGCGCGGAGTACTTCGGCCCCTTTGCCCACTCCGGTGCTCTGCGCACGACGCTGAACTGGCTGAACCGCAAATTCGGCCTTCGCGTCTGCCGCCCGCTGCGGCCCGATGAGGCGGATTACAAGCATTGCAGCAACGACATCATCAAAAACTGCTCCGCGCCGTGCATCGGCCGCGTCTCACTGGAGGAGTATCGCCAGCGGATGCGCAATGCGTGCGAGTTCCTGCAAGGCAAGTCGAAGGATCTTCTCGCCGCCTTGGAGGAGGAGATGCAAAAAGCTGCCGCAAGGCTCGACTTTGAAAAGGCAGCCGAGCTTCGTGACATGCTCAACGACATGCGCCAGACCACTGCCCCGGCGCGGCGCTTCGAGCGTGGCTCCCGGGCTCGTGTAGTGTCCACCATCGAGCCGATGGCGGATGTGCGTGAGCTTCAGGACATTCTCCGACTGGAGCGCCCACCGCTCGTCATGGAGTGCTTTGACATTGCGAACATTGGCACCGCCCACTGCGTGGCCAGCATGGTGCGCTTCAAAGACGGCGTGCCAGACAATGCGAACTATCGCCGCTACCGCATCCGCGCAGTCAGCGGCCAAAACGACTTCATCAGCATGGCGGAGGTCATTCGGCGGCGCTTCTCCCGCATCCTGCTGGAAGGCGCGAAGGCAGATCCTGATGCGGAATTCAATCAGGAAGCTCCTCAAGAGGCGATGCGTCGTCTCGCCACCAATCAGCAATCAGAAATCAAAAATCCGAAATTCGTCTCGTTGCCGGATTTAGTGATCGTGGATGGTGGCAAAGGGCAGCTTGGGATGGCGGTGAAGGAGTTGCAGCAACTCGGGCTGCATGACCTGCCGATCATCGGCCTCGCGAAGGAGCATGAGGAAGTTTATCGACCCGGCGAAAGTGATCCGGTGATCATTCCGCATGAACGCGGAGCTTTGAAACTGCTCCAGCGTATCCGCGATGAAGCGCATCGCTGGGCGAACGGCTACCATCAACTGCTGCTGAACCGTCGCGTCGCCGAAAGCATCCTCGATGAATGCCCCGGCATCTCAAAGGCACGCAAAACGACTCTCTTGAAGCAATTCGGCTCCGTAGCCCGCCTGCGCAAAGCGTCAACGGAACAGATCGCCGAGTTGCCCGGCATCAGCGCGGCCTTGGCGCAGGAGATTCATGCCTTCTTGATCTCGCGCTCGTGAGCTGCGCTCACTTGCTGGCGACGTAGTCCACGACGCAAACCTTATCGAGGATGGGCTTGAGCTTGGCGACGAAGGCCTGGTGATCCGCATGCGGAAGATAGACCTCAAGGCCCGCCTTGTCGGCAAAGGTGACGAAGAAGCAGTGGGTGAAGCCATCGTTGTGGCCCTCGGGGCTCACATTGGTGCCCCACTCGAAGGCTTTCACGGTGTCGATCTTGCCCGCGAGTTCCGCGAAGGCCTTCTCGATGCTCTGTACCTGCTCGGGCGTGGCGGTGTCTTTGAATTTGAAGAGAACGACGTGGCGGTAGGGGGCATCGGCGGCGGTGGCGAGGGTGCTCATGGTGAGGAAGAGGGCGGCGGTGAGAAGGAAGATGATTTTCATGGAGACGCGGAGCATTGCGAGCTGGGGCGGAGGCGTCAACGGTGGCCTTGCCGAGGCTCCGGCATGGGCAGCAGGATGATCATCGAGATCACCGCAAAGGCTCCGGCCAGCGTGGCTACTGTGGTGAAAGAAAGCGTCTGCCGATACGCGAGTCCGCTGAGCGTGGTGGCGATCAGCAGTGCCCACACATTGCAAAAGCCCAAGATGGCCTGGTAGGTGGAGCGGCGCTCCGGCGGGCACAGCTCGGCGGTGAGCGTGAGATCGCCCACGCGGTCAAGGAAGAGACCGAAGCCAAAGATGAAATACACCACGGTGAAGCCGATGAAGCTCTGCGTGTGGCAGGACCACACACACACGCCGATGCAGATGAGGCGTGAGACGACGAGCAGCACCTTTCCGCCACTGTGATAGCCCAGCCAGGCCGCCAGAAGGCTGCCGAGGATGGTGCCCACGTTTTGCAGCGAGACAAAACGGCCCACATCCGCTTCCACGCTACCGGTGACCTTCAGCGCATGCAGCGTGAGGAAGGACACCAGCATCAGGTAACCCATGCCGCTGAAGCGGACGAGGATGAGCCGCAGGAGGTTGGGATGGGCCGCCAGCAGGCCGGGCAGCTCCTTGAGATAGGTCAGGTATGGCCGCGGATCTCGCGGAGGCATGTGAACCGGATGCTCGGACTCCTTCATCGGGAGCTGCGAGAGCCAGGAGAGGAACAAAAAGCCAAACGCGATCAAATGCAGCACCGCATAGCCGCGATGACCGGGGAACTGCGTGAGCACCTGATGAATCACCGCGCCTGCGCCCATGCCGATGACGGCCTGCATGATGTATCGCGCCGCCCAGCCCGCCGCACGAATGCGCTTCGGCACCATGCGCGTGACCATTTCCATCCAGGCCACCACCCCTACCCCACCGATGAGGCCGCTCAGCACCGGTGTGAGCACCACCACCGGCAAAATCCAGCCCTCTAAATGGTCCGCATACCACAGCACCAAACCGGCTGCGAGATAGGGCAGCCTTTGCAGCAGGCCAAAGCCGAGCACCCAGCCTTTGAAATGCCTCATCTGCTCCACCTTCGGTGAGACAAACAACCCCGCGAAGGCAAACGTGGCCGCCAGCACCGCTGGCATGATCGAGATGATGAGCGAGCCGCCGTGGAGAGACTCCACCATCTTTGGCATCACCGTTTCCGGCTGGAGAAAGGCCAGGCCGCCCATGTAGAGGCCGCCCTCCAGGCAGTGGCACACAAAATTCCGCCGCACATGCTGATCATGATGGGAGGATGTGGCTGCGGACATGGTTGAAGGCGCGGAAAAGGGGGGCGAATCCTGCCCCAAGATGGCGGGAAGGAAAGCGATTCATCCGCCTCGCATCTTGCATGCAAGCACGGATGTTGCTTCATCGTCCAGCGCTCCTCCCCTACCCCATGACTCTCTCTCCAAAACTCTCCAAACTGCTCAACGAGCAGATCAACAACGAAATGTCCTCCAGCTATGTTTACCTTGCCATGTCCGCTTGGTTTGAGCAGACGCCTTACACCGGCTTTGCGAGCTGGATGTTTAATCAAAGCCGCGAAGAGACCGCGCATGCGCTGAAGTTCTACCAATACCTCGTGGACCGCGATGCGAAGGTCGAGCTACAACCCATCGCGAAACCCAAAGCGAGCTTCAAATCTCCCATCGACGTGTTTGAGCACAGCCTGAAGCAGGAGCAGCTCGTCACCCAGCAGATCAACGAACTCTTCGAAGTGGCCGAGCAGGTCAAAGACCACGCCTCGAAGAACCTGCTCCTTTGGTTCCTCAATGAGCAGATGGAAGAGGAAAAGACCGTTCGCGACATGCTCGACCGCCTGAAATTCGCTGGCGATGACCGCGCCAGCCTACTCGTCCTCGACCGCGAAGCCGGTCAGCGCCAAGCTGCGACCGGTGGTGCGGATGAAGGCGGTGCAGCATGATAACAGATGAAGGACGTCTGGAAGTTCCCCTCACCTAACCTCGCCCCGCATTGCCGCCGCAGAGCGAATGACTGTCGCTCGCGGGGAGAGGAACCAGACAGACCTGAAACGCGATTGGGTAGTCAAAGCACTTGCCGCAATCTATGCAGTCCCTCTCCCCGCGAATGACAAGCCTCAGTTCAGACGCATCCATGCGGGGCTAGCGAAGCGAAAGGTTAGGTGAGGGGCCTTTGCTACCCCCCTCGTTAAATGAGCCTCAAGACGCCAACGAAGCCTGACGCGTATTCTTCGTTACGAGGGCCATCAGGGCCTCAACGAGGCCGCCATTGGCTCCGCCGCCATTCACGAGCACGTCCGGGACCACGCGAAGGTTCTTCTCGGCGATGATTTGGAAGAGCTGCATGAGGGCGTAGGTGTCTTGGCCGACGGCTTGGATGCCGGCGTAGTGGGCTTCGGCCTTGGCCTGACCGGTGCTGCGGATGGCATCGGCCTCACCGGAGGCGCGGAGGCGGGTGCTGGTGGCATCACCTTCGCTCTTTTTGACGGCGGCACTGGCTTGCAGCTCGGAAATGCGCACACCTTGTTCGGCGCTGACGACTTGGTTTTGGATGTCGGCGAGAGAGGTTTGGCGAACGAGCTGCTGGCGCTGCATTTCGGCGGCTTCCTGCATTTCGTAGGTCTTGCGGTGCTCCTCGGCGATCTTGCGATCGGTTTGAGTCTTCATGAGCGACTCGGGCGGCGTGATGTCGCCGATGAGCGTGTCGATGGCCTCCACGTCGTATTCACGCAAGGCGGCGGCGATGTGCATCGCGGCCTCGTTTTGCCGCTCGGTGCGGGCACTGAGGAAATCGAGCACGGTGTAAGCCTGGGCGCTGTTGCGGAAGTAATTGCCGACGATGGGCTGCAAGGCGTGGTCGATGAGATTTTGCACGGAACCGGCCCGCGAGATGACTTTCGGCGCTTCATTGGCTCCGATGTGAATGATCTGCGAAACGTCGAGATTGAAGGCAAATCCGTCACGTGAGCGCACGGTGATGGAATTGAGCTTTTCATCAAACTGATGCGCTTCGGTGCGGTTCGCCCAGTTCAGCACGATGTTGGTGGTGGGAACGAGTTCGACACGCATGATGCGGGTATTGATGGGATGCTTGCCGGGCAGCAGAGGACGCACCCACACACCTTTGTGGCCAACTTCGACGAGGTCGCCATGTTTGAAATCAGGACCACTGACGTCTTCATGCAAATTGCCGACATAGCTGATAACGACACCGACGTGGCCGATGGGGATTTCGACCATCTCCACCTGTTCGACGTGGGCGAACCACGGGTTGAGGTTCCACTGGCCACTGAGCAAAATTTGTTCCTGCAAACCACGACGACCACCGGCACTGAGGAAGGACTGGGCGTCCTGGAAGTTGTTATGACCAGCCACGATGGGTCCGGCGAGTTCGCCCTGCTCGATGCAGGCACCATCAAGCGTGGTGACAATGCCGACCTTGTCCGGTTCGATGTTCAGCAGGCGCAAGGAGGCTGGCGAGATGCCGTGCTCATGGCAGTTCCGCGTGACGAGCACCTGAAACAGCGAGGGATTGATGCGATACGAGCCTGCGGTGAGCACCGCGAGCTGGCGGCCCTTTTCACCACCGTTTTGGAGGAAGGCGCGGGCGTCTTGGAAGTGGTCGCACTTCACCACGCGGCCCAAAATGCGCTGCGGAGGGATGGCACTGCCTGTGTGAGCCACGACGAGGGCTAGCTCACCCTGCGGCACGACGACCATCGGCACGCGCTGGACTCTGTATTGCCATTTCCAGTAACCGAAGTGCAAGCCAGGAGGCAGCGTGTCCGCCTGGTAACCCGCTTCGCCATGCAGGGCGATGATTTCACCCGGTGGCAGGCTGCGCATAGCAAAGCGTTTGATGACGAGCCCCACCTGCTGCTCGCCAATATGGACGACGCCGAAGAGATTGATGAGGAGAAAGAAGAAGAGGATGAGCGTGGCCCACCAGTAGGTGAGCATGAGATGGAAGAGGGTGTTCATGAAATTTATGATTTACGATTTTAGATTGATGATTTGGATCGGTCTGATCCGTCCGATCTGATCGATGAGGAGACTTCGAGCCTCCTATTTGGTGATGAGATCAAGCCGGTGGCATTGCGGGCAGTGCCAGGCGCTGACTTTGCGGGCTTCGCGTTTCACGCCGAAGATCCAGGTGTGAAGCTGGCGCATGATGGTGATGTCCATCGGCGTGGGACTGACCCAGACGATGTTATTGAGCAGGCAGCCGCGTGTCATCGAGCTGCCGCAGTCGCGGCAGGTGGCACGGGCACGGGATTCCACAGAACGGCTCAGGGGAGCCGTGCCGCAGGAAGCGGTGAGGTTCATGGATGTGTTGGTTTCTGTTGTAACAGGGAAACCATGGTCCCGATGAACTGGCACCGGGCAGAGGATCGCCCTTCCAAATCGGCCTGCGAGGTTAGCTGTCGGGCTGGTCCTTGGAAGTGGACTGGTCAGCGGTTACCCGCCTTCCTTCGCCCCGCCCTGCGTCTTTCGACTCAGGGAGTTTGGGTCCCCCGTGCCAGCACTCAGGAAGGAGCACCGACTTCGGCTGCGGCGTTATTCACGCACGGCGCATGAGCTTTGTCAAAGCACGCGATAGGCGATGAATGAACAGCGCGGCAATGTGGCACTGAATTTATTTCATCTTGTTTTGAAACGTCCAAGCCAGGATGCGGCTCTTCTTCTGCCCTTGAGCCATCTCGATGATCTTCACTTCGGTTGGCTTCACTTGATGCAATGCCTGCTGAAGCTTCGGTAGATGCTCACTCTTCGAAACGAGTGTGGTGAACCATCTGCAAGCCTTCGCGAAGTCCACGCTCTCATCCATCATGCGACGGATGAATGCCAGCTCACCACCTTCGCACCACAACTCGTGAGATTCCCCCCCGAAGTTCAGCGCCGCTTTCTTCAAACCTAGATGCCGTCGCTTCCGCTGAGTGCCTTCAGCCGCTTCAGCAGCCGAGGCATGAAAGGGTGGATTGCACATCGTGAGATCAAAATGCTCACCAGGCTGAATGATGCCGCGAAAGCAATACGCGGGAGACTTTTGCAAACGGCACTCGATCAGGCCTGAGACGGCTTGATTCGCCGAAACCACCTTCCCTGCCCAGCGATGAGCGATCTCATCCAATTCAGCAGCCACAAAGCTCCAGCCGTATTCACAAGCGCCGAGCAGCGGATAGATGCAGTTGGCCCCACTCCCCACATCGAGTGCTCGAACCGAAGACCCTTGTCTCATCCCGATGAGATCCGCCAAATGATGCAGGTAGTCACTTCGACCTGGAATCGGCGGGCAAAGATAGCCCGCTGGAATGTCCCAATGCTGCAAACCATAGGCCTGACGAAGCAGCGCTTGATTCAAGGCCTTCACCGCCAGCGGGTTAGCATAATCGATGGAGTCATCGCCATAGGCATTTGGCTTTACAAAGCCCTTCAACGCCGGACTGATGGCGATGAGCGCCGGAAAATCGTAACCCTCGCGAAAACGATTCCGCAGATGCATGCCTGCCTTGGTGGACTCATTCTTCATCGCCGACCTCCTCCCGGCGGCGTGCGTCCCTCACCAAAGTATTTCTCGCTCCGATAGCGCAACCACACTCGCAGCACCTGCGGCACCTTGTCTCGCTCAGCGGGCGTGAGCGACTCGTAGAGCTCGATGGCCTTCTCACGCTCGGCACGACAAGCGGCGTTGTTATGAGCATCCCATCGACTTCGTGCCAGGCGGATGCGACGGCAGACCTCCTTGATCAAAGCAGCTCCAGCGAGTGGCTTGGCATCGGGTTTCTTCTTCGAAGGCATCGGTGGGGATCAAACGCGAGCCGTGACGCGGTTCTCCAAGAACCAGCGATAGGTTTTCTCCACGCCCTCGCGGAAGTTCGTGCCCGCTTTCCAGCCGAGATTCGAGAGGCGGCTCACATCGAGAAGGCGTCGCGGATTTCCATCGGGCTGATTGGTGTCCCAGCGGATCTCGCCGGTGTAGCCGATGATGCCACGGATGATCTCCGCCGCCTCGCGGATGCTGATCTCGGCACCGGTTCCAATGTTCACGATGTCCGCGCCGCTGTAGTGATCGAGCAGAAAAGCGCAGGCCTCCGCGAGGTCATCGACGAAAAGGAATTCACGCGTCGGTTTGCCGCTGCCCCAAAGGGTGACCCAGGGCGCGTTCACGAGCTTAGCCTCATGAAAGCGGCGGATGAGCGATGGCAGCACATGGCTGTGCTCAGGATCGAAGTTATCGAAGGGGCCGTAAAGGTTCGCCGGCATGCCGCAGATGAAGTCTTTGCCATACTGATGGCGGTAACCCTGGCAGAGCTTGATGCCGGCGATCTTCGCCACGCCATACGGCGCATTCGTTTCCTCCATCGGCCCTGTCATGAGGCTGTCCTCGCGGATCGGCATCTCGACGACTTTCGGGTAAATGCAGGTGCTACCGAGGAAGAGCAGCTTCTTCACGTCAAAGCGATGCGAGGCGGAAAGCACCGCGTTCTGGATTTGAAGGTTGTTCAGCAAGAAATCGACCGGGTGCGTGTAGCTGGCCTTGATACCGCCCACCGTGGCGGCGGCGAGGATCACGTATTCGGGCCTCTCGGCAGCAAAAAACGCGTCCGTGGCATGAGGATCACGCAGATCCAGCTCCGTCTTCGTGCGGGTGATGATCTGCCACTCGGGTTTGCCCGAGTAGAGGTTCATCAGCGCACGCCCGACGAGACCATTGTGACCAGAGATAAAGATTTTTTTGCCGTTGGAAGCCATTCATCGCTGATAGCTGACGGCATGGCGATGTCTAGCCGTGTTTGAAAACCTGTTCGAGCCGGGTGGAATCTCAGCAACTCCCCTCACCTAACCTCTCCCCGCATCACGTCATTCAGGTCATCCTAAACTCTTGGCGGGGAGAGGGACCAGAAAGCGCACTCCCTCGCCCCGGCGAGGATTTATCAAATGGTCTTTGTGTTGCTCCGGGGAGAGGGCGGGGGTGAGGGGTAATGCCAAGTTTTCGAACACCAGTCAGTTCGTATCCGGGGCATTCCTCCCCCGTTAGCTTGGGGGCCAGGAATGCCCCCCATACACGAGTTGGCGCATCAGTTCCAGACACTCGCTCACTGGCCGCAGCCCCTGTGAAGGCGTGGGATGCGTCAAACACGCCGCGGCGGTGCAAACGGCGAGCCGCAGACGCTCCGCGATGGGCCATTCCTCGTGCGTGCCATGCAGATAACCGGCCGCAAAGGCATCCCCTGCCCCTGTGGCTCCGGCGATGAAACCCGGTGGCAGCTTCAACGAGGCTTGATGATGCACCGCGCCGCTCTTCTCAGCCACAACCGCACCCGCCACAAAGTGAATGATGACCTCATGCCGCACACCACGATCCAGCAACTTCTTCGCGGCTGCATGCATGCGAGGAATGTCGTGATGCGGGGACTTCAAATCTTCTTCCACAATCTTTCCGGCCTCGATCTCGTTCACGATCAAATAGTCCGTAAACGGCAGCGAAGCCTCCGTGATGAGCCGGAAGTGCTCGTGTTCCGCACTGACAAGATCCACGCTCGTGAGCAAACCCGCCGCCTGTGCCGCCTCCAGCACGCAAGAAGCCACCGTGCGGCCATTTGCCAGCATCCGATCCATTTCGCTCAACAGCATGAGATAGCCGAGGTGGAAGATTTTCGCCTGTGTGCGGCTAAAATCGAAGTGCGATGCTCCGAGAATGGCATTCGCTCCGAGTTGATGGAAAAACGTGCGCCTTCCCGTGCCCTTCACCGTCATCGCATCCGTGTAACTCGTCGGCGCGGCCTCAGTTTGATGCAGTTGAGTCGTGTCGATGCCCGCAGCGGAGCAGTCGCGCATGATCCAGTCCCCATTGGTATCCTGGCCCACGAGTCCGGCGGCCTCCAGCGGATAGCCCACCTGCATCGCCGCGAGGTCTTTGAGCACATTGTAAGGTCCGCCGCCATTCGACGACGCCACGCTCTGGATAAACGCCAGCATGTCCTGCTCCGGGTAGCGGTCGATGAGCTTGACGTGGTCGATGATGAAATTTCCTCCCGCGAGGATGCCGGTGCGAGTCATGGAGTTACTCCTTGATACGCTCGTAGGTGCCGGATGATTCATTGATCACCGTGCCGTCATCTTTGAGCTGGCGTGATTTCCACTCGATGCGGTCGGGCGTGACAAAGGTGCGGACGCCGTCGGCCTTCATGTTCGGGCCGAGGCCGAGGCTGCCTTTCCAAGTGTAGCTTTGTTTGGCGGCATCCCAGGTGCCGCGAGAGGGAGTGTTCCCCAAAAGCCCACCCTGGGTACTCTCGACGTATTCCCGCGTGGCCGGACCATAAGTGAGGTGATGGAGCGCCATCATTTTGAAATGGGGCACGGTGGGTGCATTCGCTTTCGGAGTGCCCTCCTGCGGCGGAAAAACACCACGCCAAAGACTCGCACCATCGGCCGACCAAAAGTAGCGAATCGTTTCCTTCACAGGTTCACCCAGCTTGCCGGAGGCAGCGTGCTTTCTCATCGACCATTGGCCGATCAGGGACTCCAGCGCCTTCATTTCCGGCGTGGTGGGCTTTCCTGCCTCGGGCTGGCCTGGATGCTGGATGCAGAAGGGGAATTCATAGACCTCTCCCTGTTTCAAATGGGCCAGCGCTTGGCCGTTTTCGCTGCGCCCAATGCCAGGCTGCTTCTCGGTGAGTGTGTGCGAGTTGCCATTGTGGTATCGCAGTCCGAGCTGGATCTCATCGTCTTGAAGGCTGATGGAGCTCACCTGGGCACGAAACGGCTCGCAGGTGCTGAGTTCGCTGAGCTTGATTGGGGTGGCTGTCGGAAAGTTGGAGTAAAAGCTCACAGGTGTTAAGACAGGGTAGGCAGAGGGTGGCAATGGATCCCCCTCGCCATCGTCTAGCTGCCGCACGCGGTCGTAGTGGCCGCTGGAGGTGGTCTGCACCTCTCCGTTATTGGTTTGTGTGGTCGTTTTCCAGTCGATGCGGTCCTCGCGGGTGAAGGTGGCGGTGTTCACTCGTTTGATACTGCTCTCATCCACGGGCATCATGGTGGTGAAGGTGCGTGAAGCCTCACCCCAGGTGCTGCGCAGCGGCGGCGGGCTGCCTTCAGCCAAGCTGCCTGCCAGATAAACCTGCGTGCCACAATCATACTCCACGATATTGATGTCCGGCAAGGCAGGCACCTCCTCACTGCCAGCGCGAAAGGTAATGTCCCGCCAGATGCCGCTGCCATCCGGGCGGGCATGGCAGACCATCTCGATCTTGGCCTTGGGATTGCCATCCATACCGCCCCGCCATTCGCCGAGGTAGCGCTGGAGCACGGCGGTGGCTTCATTCTCCGGCTTGGCACGCTCCGCCCGCTTTTCCTTGGTGAGCAGCGCATCCTCCAGCACAGCCGGAAATTCAAAGCTCCTTCCGCGTGAAAGCAGCTCGGCCACTTTTCGCGTGCTTCCATTGTCGAAGGAGCTCTGGAGATGCCGCAAACTTCCGCCCGCTTCTTGAATGATGATCGAGTAATGAGTTTCACTGAGCCCCTGATCGAGCACGACGGCACGAAAAGGCTGTTCAGTGCTTAGCGACTCCAGCGGCTTGCCGGTCATGCCACGGATGATTTGGGCAGTCGTATCCACCCCGAGGAGTTCGATCACACAATGCGGATAGCGGTAGCTGCGGCCTGCCTGAAGGCGTGAGACAAATCGAGTCTCCAAGGTTTCCGCCGAGCTGCTCTGCGTGGTCGTGCGCTCAGGCCACCCCTCGCGTGAAAATCGAAGCGTGAATGCTGTCTTCGAGCTGGTGAGCTCCCGCACGGTCACCACCTGCGTGGGTTCAAGCAGTGAGGAGAACAATCCAGGTGCAAATAGGCCTGCCGAGTGCGTCTCAATCTGCGTGTGATTGAATCCCTGCGCCGAGATGAGAGACGGCCAAAGGAGAAGGGAGCAAAGGGCAAGGCGGCGGGAGAGCATTCGAGCAAGATGAATTCGGTGCGCAGGCTACCAAACGCCCCCGCGCTGCCCAGCCTCGATTTTCACCCCAACCTCAGCGCATACCGCTCCCCGTGCCGGGTGAGTTTCACCTTTGCTCCGTAAATGGTGCTGAGGTTGGCGCTGGTGAGGATGTCGTGCTTGGTGCCGCAGGCGAAGACGCGGCCGTCTTTGAGGAGGAGGCAGTGGGTGATGGCGGGGAGGATTTCCTCGACGTGATGGGTGACCATAACGAGCGAGGGGCTCTTGGGTCTCGCGGCAAGGGTCTGCATCCATTGCAGGTAGTGCTCGCGGGCCACGGGATCGAGACCGGCGCAGGGTTCATCAAGGATTAGCACGGCAAATTTTGCCATCAAAGCACGGCAGATGAGCACTTTTTGCTTCTCGCCTTGGGAGAGGGGGCCCCAGAAGGCTTCGCGAAGGTACTCGCAGCCGACTTGCTTCAGCAGCTTCGCGGCTTCGCGGAAGACGGCGGGGCCGGGGAGGTCGATGAGGTTCAGTTTGGCCTCGCGACCGCTGGCAATGACATCGAGCACGGGTTCGCCGCTTTCGAGGTAGGTGGTGAGGGTGTTCGTGACGAGACCGACGCGGCGGCGGACCTCACGCCAGTCGTCATCGCCGAAGACGCTGTCGCCGATGCGCATGGTGCCATCGGTGGCGCTGTCGTAACCGGTGATGAGATTGATGAGGGAGGTCTTGCCGCAGCCGTTCGGGCCGAGGATGCACCAGTGCTGGCCGGGATCGACTCGCCAGGAGATGCCTTTGAGGATAGGGCGACCGCGGCGGAAGGTGAGATCGGTGACTTCGAGGACGGGAGAGGGCATGAGAGAGGATGTTAGAAGCCTTCGAGGACGATCTTGCCGCGTGACTGGCCGCTCTCGATGAGTGACTGGGCTTTTTTGAGATTGTCGGCGCAGATTTTTCCAAAGTGATCCACGAAGGTGGTGCGGATGACGCCGGCATCGACGAGGACGGAGACTTCGTTGAGCAAATGATGCTGGGCGATCATGTCCGGCGTCTGAAACATGCTGCGGGTGAACATCAACTCCCAATGCAGGGCGATGCTTTTCTTCTTCAGCAGTTTCACGTCGATGCTGGGAGGATCGTCGATGAGGCAGAGGTGACCTTGCGGCGCGAGAGACTCGACGATCTGCTCCCAATGCTTGTCCGTCTGCGTGAGCGCCGCGACATGCGTGACCTGTGGAATGCCGAGGCGCTTCAACTCGGCGGAAAGCGGCTGGGAATGGTCGATGACATGATGCGCACCGTTTTGCAGCACCCAGTCGCGTGACTCCGGCCTCGCGGCGGTGCCGATGACGGTCAGCGCGGTGAGGCGGGAGGCGAGCTGAGTCAAAATGGAGCCCACACCACCGGCCGCGCCGATGATGAGCAAGCTCTGACCTTGGGGATGCTTGCCCGTGGCGATGCCAAGACGCTCAAACAGCATCTCCCAGGCCGTGATGCTCGTCAGCGGCAAAGCGGCCGCCTGGGCAAAACTGAGCGAACGCGGCTTTTGGCCCACGATGCGTTCATCCACGATATGCAGCTCCGAATTGCAGCCGGGACGTGTCACATCGCCGGCATACCAAACCTCATCACCCGGCTTGAATAGCGTGCAATCCGGCCCGGTGGCCTTCACGAGACCCGCGGCATCCCAGCCGAGAATGGCCGCCTG
>JBEIGR010000080.1:0-13648 GCA_040381795.1 Verrucomicrobiaceae bacterium
ATTTTGCCCTCATGCAGGCCTTGTTTCCAAGGGAAACCTTTTGCCTTTGGCTGTATCCGGCCAAGTTCGCGGACTCTCTCCCATGTTCAAAGCCCGCGACTACCTCGATCTCACCCACACGAAGCACAGCATCCTCTTTCCCGAGGATGCACCGGTGTGGACGGCGCTTTCGCGGATCGAGCAATACCTTGAGTTTCGCCTTCAGCGGGAAGTTCGCTGCCAGGTGCCGCCCGGGGCCTTCATCGGCGAGGATGTGTTCATCGACGAAGGCACCACGCTGGAACCTGGATGCGTGATTCGTGGTCCCGCCTGGATCGGGCGGAACTGCCAGATCCGCGCCGGCTGCTACATCCGCGAAAACGTGCTCGTGGGTGATGGATGCGTGCTGGGGAACTCCTGCGAATTCAAGAACAGCGTGATCTTCGATGACTGCGAGGTGCCGCACTACAACTACGTGGGTGATTCCATCCTCGGCCATCGAGCGCATCTCGGCGCGGGCGTGGTGCTTTCCAATGTGCGGCTCGACCGCCAGGAGGTCACCGTGCGCACGGAATCCGACATCGTGCCGACTGGCCTGCGGAAATTCGGCGCGGTGATCGGTGACTATGCTGAAATCGGCTGTAACAGCGTGATCAGCCCGGGCACTTTGATTGGCCGCCGGAGCATCTTGTATCCGCTGACACACTTTGGCGGCGTGCTGGGCCACGATCTGATGGTGAAGACGCGGCAGACCCAGCAGGTGGTGAAGCGGAAGGGCCGGTAAGTAGGCTCATTCGCCAGAACGAGAAGGCCGCTCCGCATTCTGGCGAATGCGCCTACACGCGTGCTGGGCACAAAAAAGGCGCTTGGATTTCCAAGCGCCCTTCTTTGGTCAAACCTCAGTCAATCAACCGTGCGTGTCGCACTTCTCCGCTTCGGGTTCGGTCTCCTCGACGACGGCATTTGCCTTGAGGAATTCGAGAGCTTCCTGAAGAAGGAGATCCGAGCGGATGCTGTCGATGACACCGTTTTTCTGCGCCTCAGCCATGAATTTCTTCGCGGGCTGGTTTTGACGCTCGGCGATCTGGGCGAGGGCCATAGCGACTTTCTGGGCGGGGACTTCGAGGGCTTCCTTCTTGGCCACCTGCTCAAGGATAAAGCTCACTTTGACGTTCGAGCGGGCCTGGTTGGTGGCGCTGTTGAGGATTTCTTCCTGCTGCTTGATGAGTTCTTCCTCCGGCACCCCCTGCTGCATGGCGCGGGTGGCGATCTCGTTGGTGCGGCGCTGAGCCTCGCGGTTCACGACTTCCTGCGGGAGATCGAACTCCACCTTTTCAAAGATGTGCGCGATGACCTGATTGCCCTTCGCAGTATCACGGGCCTGCTCCTTGCGGCGGCGGATGGCATCGCGGACCTCGTTTCGGAGGGTTTCGAGGGTCATTTCATCGCCACCGATCTTCTTGATGAACTCTTCGGTAAGCTCCGGCACGGCCTTGAACTTCACGCCATGGCATTTCGCGGCCAGAGTGAGGGTTTTGCCACGCAGAGCTTCAAAGCGGAAGTCTTCAGGGATGGTGACGCTCAGGCTGCGCTCGCCATCTTTTTCGATGCCGACGAGACCGGCGTAGAAGCCAGGGAGGAAATCATCTTCCTCGGCGAGGAGGAACCAGTTCTCCTTAATCTCCTTCAGGTGCGCCGGGGCATCCGGCATGGCTTCGTCGAGGGAGACGCCATCGAGGCTGCCCGTGGTGGAGAGCACCACGACATCGCCAATGGCGGCGGCGCGGCTCACGTCTTCATAGGAGGCCTGATTTTCGCGGATGTGAAGGAGGTCGTGATCGATGTCGGCATCGCTCACTTCGATGCGGGGGAGCTTCACGGGGATGCTCTTGTATTCGGGCAGGTCAAACTTCGGCTGGAGGCTCATCTCGACGCTGAAGGAGAAGCTGGAATCCGTGTCGTGATACATTTTGTCGTTCACGGCGAGGACGTTGATCACTTCGAGGCCTTCGCTCTTCACGGCCTGACGGAGGCCGTCATTGATGAGCTGCTTTTCGAGCTCTTCCTTCACCTCGTTTTCATAGCGCTTGGCCACGATGCTCTTCGGCGTCTTGCCAGGGCGGTAGCCGGGGAGGTTCACCATGCGGGCAAAGTAAGCGACGATCTGGTCACGCTCCTTGGCGATTTGATCGGCAGGCACGCGGATGTGGGCGACGGCGCGGCAGTTGGGCTGGTGTTCGACGTTGATGTTCATGGCAGGGAATTTCGAGGGCGGTCAGGGGTCCGCTCGCGGGATAAGGCAGGGCTTGAAAAGCCAAGGCCGGGCCGGAGGGGCGGGCATGCTAGGACAACTTGCGGGTTTGACAACCTCTGAAAAACCCGTTCTTGGCCCCCGCATGCGCCTCTTTTCCCGCCCTGAAGTCTGGTTCCTCGTGCTCGCCAGTGCCGTCGCCGCCTGGTGGGCTCTTCGCGAGCCTGCCCCCTACGCCGCCGAGGCTGCCGAAGCCGCCACCACGATGGCAGAGGACGCTGTGCTGCGCATCCAGCGCTGCACGCTCACGCGGGACTTTGCCAATGCCCGGCTGGACATCGAATTTCGCTTCCGCAACACAGCCCCGCGCCCTCTTTTCATGCAGCCGCCGGATGTGCTGCTCCTCACCTCCGATGGCAAGGAAGTGCCTCCCTTCATCCTGCCCGCCGAGCGGCCGCCGCGAGTGGCTGAAAACGCCTCCGGGGATCTCCGACTGCGTTTTTGGCTCGAAAAGGAGCACCTAGCCTCCGGGCTCCGCCTCGAGGTGCGGGGCCAAAGTGTCGAGGTGAAGGCCAAAGAGCCCTTCGACCTCGAAAAGCTCGAAAACGACCGCCCGAAGGTCTGGACGACCTCAAAATGGCAGTGACAAAGCGGGGCTCCGCTCGCGTTTAATGCGGCCCATGCGCTTCCTCGCCTCCTTCCTGCTGCTTTCCTCCGCTCTTTTCGCCGCCCAGCCGAATGTGCTGGTCATCATCGCAGATGACCTCGGCTACGCGGACATCGGCGTGCATGGCGGGGCCGAGGTGCCAACACCCCATATCGACGCCCTCGCCGCCTCCGGCGTGCGCTGCACGAATGGCTACGTCTCTGCGCCGTATTGCAGCCCATCGCGAGCGGGCTTTTTGACAGGCAAGCCGGCCACCCGCTTCGGGCATGAGTTCAATCCGCATGTCGGTGACGAAGCGAAGCTCGGCCTGCCGCTCGATCAGCGCACGATCGCCAATGCGCTACACGATGCCGGCTATGCCACGGCGCTGATCGGTAAATGGCATCAGGGCTTTGATGCGGCGCATCATCCTCTCTCGCGTGGATTCGATGAATACTTCGGCTTCCTCGTCGGCGGTCACAACTTCCTTCTGCACAAGGACGCCGAGCCAGAATTCGGCTCCGCTCACTCGCATGACATGATTTACCGCGGCCGAGACCTGCAGAAGCTCGATGGCTACACGACGGACCTTTTCACCGAGGAGGCTTTGAGCTTCATGAACCGGCACACCGCGAAGCCGTGGTTCCTTTACCTCGCTTACAACGCCGTCCACACGCCCCTGGAGATCGCCGAGAAGCTCAAAGTACGTGTCCCAGCCAGCGTGACCGATCCTGACCGCTGCGGCTACCTTTCGCTGCTCATCGGCCTCGATGACGCCATCGGCCGCTTGATGGCCGAAGTGAAAGCGAAGCATCCCGACACGCTGGTGTTCTTCTTCAGCGACAACGGTGGCAGCGGCATCAAGCCCTTCTTTGCCTACAACACCGGCCGCAATAACCCGCTGCGTGGCGACAAAGGCCAGACCTACGAAGGCGGCATCCGTGTGCCGTTTTTCGTCTCCTGGCCCGGCAAGCTGACCGCTGGCAAAACCTACGACCATCCCGTCACCGCGCTCGATGTGCTGCCCACCAGCTGCGCCGTGGCGAATGCCAAGGCCCCAGAAGGCATCGAAGGCGTGAACCTCCTCCCGCACCTCAGCGGCGAAAAGAGCGAACCACCCCACGACATGCTCGCCTGGCGTTTCGGACCGCAGCAAGCCATCCGCAAAGGCCATCACAAGCTCGTCATTGCCCGTGACATGAAAGAGAAGAAGAACTCCGCTTGGCAGCTCTTCGATCTCAGCACCGATATCGGCGAGCAAAACGACCTCGCCGCGTCGAAGCCCGGACTCGTCGCCGAGCTCAAAGCCGCCTGGGAAGCCTGGAACGCGAAAAACATCTCCCCGCAGTGGCACGGCAACGTGACCGAAGATCCCTCCTCACCGCAAAAGCCCGCGAAGAAGGGCAAGTGATCACGCCAGCATCTTCGTCACCAACTCGCCATGTACATTGGTGAGGCGCATGTCGAGGCCTTGGAACTTCACGGCGAGCTTCGTGTGATCAAAGCCGAGCAGGTGCAGCAGCGTGGCGTGCAGGTCGTGCACGTGGACAGGATCTTCGGCCACGTTGAAGCCGAATTCATCACTGGAGCCCAGCGTGAGGCCGGGCTTCATGCCACCGCCCGCGAACCACATGCTGAAGGCATTCGGATGATGATCACGGCCATCGCTGCCGCCTTGGACCATCGGCGTGCGTCCAAACTCGCCGCCCCAGATCACGATGGTGTCTTCAAGCAAGCCGCGTTGCTTCAAATCACGCACGAGAGCGGCGCAGGGCTTGTCGGTGAGGCCACACTGGGTCTTCAAGCCGCCGGTGAGGCCGCCGTGATGGTCCCAGGCTTCGTGGAAGAGCTGCACAAAGCGCACACCACTTTCGATGAGGCGGCGGGCGAGGAGGCAGTTGTTCGCAAATGACGCCTCACCGGGCTTTGCGCCATACATGTCGAGGATGTGCTGAGGCTCTTTGGAGATGTCCATCAGCTCCGGCGCGGTCTGCTGCATGCGGTAGGCCAGCTCGAAGCTGTTGATGCGGCTGGCGATCTCGGGATCACCCACAACGTTGAGCCGCTCTTCGTTGAGCTGCTTCAAAACATCGAGCGTGTCACGCTGCGTGGCATCATCGACGCCCTGTGGATTGTTGAGGAAGAGAACGGGCTCGCCGCTGCTGCGGAAGGGCACGCCTTGATAGACGGTGGGCAGGAAGCCGCAGCCGAAGTTGCTCATGCCACCGCTGGGGCCTTTTTGGCCGCTTTGCATGACGACGTAGCCGGGGATGTCCCGGTTCTCGGTGCCGAGACCGTAGAGCGTCCAGGCCCCGAAGCTCGGGCGACCAAAAATCTGCGAGCCAGTGCTCATCAAGATCTGCCCCGGCGCATGATTGAAGGCATCCGTCTTCATCGAGCGCACGATAGTGAGATCATCGGCGATCTGCGCGGTATGCGGCAGCAGCTCGCTCAATTCGGCACCGCTTTGACCATGCCGGGCGAATTTGAACTTGGGGCCGAGTAGCTTGCTATTCGGATTGATGAAGGCGGCGCGGTAGCCTTTGAGCAGATCAGCTGGGGGGAGCTTGCCATCCCATTTTGAAAGCTCGGGCTTGTTGTCGAAAAGCTCCAGATGGCTCGGCGCACCGCCCATGAAGAGGTAAATGACGCGTTTGGCCTTCGCTGGGTAATGCGACTTTTTGACCGCCAACGGGTCCGCCGCCGTAGGCGCGGCTTTCGCGGCCAAATCCAGCGCCGCGATGCTGGCGAGGCCCACGCCGCATTCTTTGAAGAACCAGCGGCGGGTGCGGTAGCGGGCGTATTCGGCCTGGAGTTCGTGGCGAAGCTTCATGGCAGGCTTTTACACCCGAAATGACCTTCTTCACGCCTCAAACTCGCTCAAAACAAAAAGCGCCGCGGCATTCTCCATGCCGCGACGCCGTGATTTCAGGCCTCATTTGCCATGCTGACCGCTCCACGCCGGCCACCACGCCTCGAATTCGGACGGGCGCACCCGCACCCGGACGATGCTGCCCATCGTGAGGGCGAGGAGTTTACTCTCGACGATCTCGATGAAGCCGGCGCGGTCGTCGGCGGTGATGTTCGCGGCGGCCCAATGGCGCAATTCGGAGGCGGCCTGCATTTTCGTGAGCCGCCGCACCACCACGCCACGGATGAAGTCCGCGATTTCCACCTGATAACGGAAGGCCGCCGGATCCGGCAGGCCCACCTCGTCACGGATGAGCGCATAGCGCCCGGCCGATTCTTCATAGGCATGCACAAAAACCTCCCGCAGCAGCTCGATGCGGTTCAGCTCATACACGCCGAGGATGCCCGTCGTGTAATCCCGCACCGGCACGCCGGTGAAGGACAGCGGCGCCACATTCGCCTGGATGAGCGGGATATTCGCCGCCAGGCGCGAGGTGCGCTTATTGCCGTCGGTGAAGGGCTGTAGGTAGGGCATGTGGACCATGAGGAAGAAGCTGCACTCCAGCGGATCGCGGATGGCCCCGGCCTTTTGCAGGATGAGGTCAAAGCATTCCTCGATGAGGGCGGGGTTGTTCGTCGGATGATAAACACTCCCGCCGATGCCCACCGGGATCGTGCGCAGAGCGCCCTCCGTTTTGTGGTCCTTCATGAGATGCTCCGTGAGCGTGGAGTGCAGGTTGAGGAAGGTGTAGCGGTTGAAGCCCATTTCCTTCTGCGCCTCCAGCAGGAACTCGATGGCCCGCTTGTGATTGAGGATCATGCGAGACTCCATCGTGCGCACCGGATCACCGCTATCCCCCTGCTGGAGGAGGAAATCGGTCTCCAGCAGTGAGAAGGTGCTGCCTTCGAGGCGGCTGGAGTTCCAGGTGAGATCGATGATGAGCCGGTCCATCACCTGCCGGGCATGGGTACCCGGCGGCAGCTCTGCCATCTCGGGGGATTGCCCCTTGGATAGCAGATGTGCCCGCAGCTTTTCCGGCAGGTACATCGTTTCATTCGGGACGTAAGCGTCGAGGAATTCACGGTTGTACCATGCAGGTTTGCGCTGGGAATGATGGTCGCGGAAGTAGTCCTTGAGGTCGCGGAGCGGATCGCTCGCGGCGGCAGGAATATCTTCACGGAGGATGTTGGACTCAGAAAGCAGCAGCGCCGGGGTTTGAACCACTTTTTCGGGCTGGCGAACCACGCGATACTTCGTGGCCCGCGCTTTGCCGACTCGCTCTAACTGCCCACCACGAACCATTTCGTCCAAACGACGCTGGAGAGTGCGGCGGGAGGTTTCCTCGCCGAATCGCGCCATGAGGTCGTCGATGCCGAGGCCGTTGGCGACCTCGGAAATGGCGCGATTCAGGGTGTCTGGCGTGATTTCTGGCATGATTGGCGCGATTTTGGCATAAATTTGGCGCGATTCAAGGTGTTTTTGGCATAGTTTTAAAGTATCGCGCCAAATCGTGCCACTATGTCAAGGGCGGCCGAGGAGCCTTTTGATATCGTCTTCCGAGTAGGTCTTGCTGAGGTCGTCCATAGGACGGTTCTCGATGACCTTCGGCGCTTTGCCGATCTGCTGGTTGGATGGCAGGGCGGAATCAACGCCAAAGGCTTTGCCGCCATCCCGGAAGAAGCTGCCATCATCTCGGGACATCTTGGTGGCATCGCGGCTCATGGAGGCGTCGAAGGCCTGATTTCCGAAGCGGCTCGCCTTGCCGCCTTCATTGAAAGCAGCCTGACCATCCCGCGACATCGTCAGCCCCTTGGCATCAGAGGTTTTGAAGTAGTTCAGCCCCTTGGCCTGATTCGCCCCGCTAAAGGTCGAAGCATGATGTCCCTGCGTTTGCCACTTCGAGCCGATATTCCGGCCTTTTGAGGGATCATTCATGTACTTCTGATATGGACTGACGCGGTTCATGTCCGGCTTGTTGAGCCGCTGGCCGAGCGTCTGGCTCATCGGGTCCTTCTTTTTTTTGCTCTTGGTGCTGCACGAGCAGAAAAACGCCGCGCCGAGGCAGAGGATGATTTTGAAGAGGAGCTTCATGGGGGTGGGGCGGCTTGGTCGAGCTGCTGCTTCGCGAGGAAGGCCGCCTCGCGGGCGGTGCCGGTGGGGAGGCGGTATTTCGGCAGCTCGACGGCGAGGTTGGGTAGTCTTCCCCACGCGGCGTGGAGTTCAAACACGAGTTTCGCGGTCTCGGCTGGCATCGCCCAGTTCATGCGCATGAGGAAGGCCTCCGCGGCCTCGAAATCCTTCTGGCGAATGAGGAAGCGAGTCCACGCAGAGTGAATCTCTGGCTGCAAGCTCTCACCGGCGCCGATCTGGCGCAGGGCGGCATCGAAAAGCTCGCGGGCGAGGTCCGCGTGGCCGGTTTCTTCCAAAGCGAGCGCCCAGGCCACCGTCTGCCCGCCACCGGGGAAGGGCATGCGCAGCGTCTCATTGAAAAGCTCATGCACCTCCGCCTCATCGTTCAAGGCCTGCGCCACGCGGACGGCGAGCGGCAGCTTCCGACCATTCTCACGCAGCGTGGGGATGGAGGCGGCCACCTGGCAGGCCTGGCGTGCCCACGAGGCTTTTTGGCCTTCGAGCAGGCGTTGTGCGGTCAGCTCGATGCAGAGGCGGTCTTTCTCGACAGCATCCGCCCATGCTTGGCGGAGGATCGCAGGCGTGGTCTCATCCAAAGCGGTGGCGAAAGCACTCAGCGCCAGCGCCGCAGCGGCTCGATCACTTCCGGCAGCGGCCTCGGCACGCAGCACGCGGACCCACGCAGCGGCGTGACGGCCTTCCGATTGCTTTTTGAGCCAGTCGCGCAAGCGCACGAGCGTGTCACGATCCCGCGTGGGCGTGCGGAAGAGCGCCGAAAGGCGGGCACGGTCCCTCTCGGGCGACCACAATGCATCCTGCGAGAGCAACGTGAGCTGCTCCAGCCGCAGCGTGAAGCGCTGATGATCGTCCTTCAGCGTGCGCTCGGCCT
This sequence comes from Verrucomicrobiaceae bacterium, assembly GCA_040381795.1. Taxonomy (GTDB): domain Bacteria; phylum Verrucomicrobiota; class Verrucomicrobiia; order Verrucomicrobiales; family Verrucomicrobiaceae; genus Prosthecobacter. The sequence continues at coordinate 8,807 of JBEIGR010000080.1, forward strand.
GCGTGAGGAAATTCAGCGCCTCACTGCGGCGATCATGCGTGGTGAGCTCGCGGGCGATCACGAGCACGATAGCCAGCGATTTGAGCTCCACAGCCTCCACCTTCAGCACGCCCATCTCTTTCCAGTCACTCGTACCAGCCGCGAGGCGCACGCGTTGATCGAGCGTGTCGGTCATCACCTCGGTGAGCGGTTCCTTTACCGGCACGGCACGCAGCGCCTCGACGGCCTCCTTCGGCCTGGCGAGACGCTGGAGCAGCTTCGCGAGGTGCAAATTACCCTCCGCCTCGAATTCGTGGCCGCTTTGGTCATTCGCCGCAAAGACCGCCTTCAAGTGCTGCCAGGCCTGCAACGCGGCTTGCAGGTTACCCATGCGTTCCTGCAAAAGCGCATACGCCTTCAAATACGGAATCTCATGCGGCTCGCGACCAGCGAGCACCTGCGAGATCTTTTCGCGGAAGGCATGCTTGCGCAGCTCATCGAGATTGAAATCACGGGTGAGGAATAAGGCATGCTTCTCGCGCAGCACCTCATCGCCGATGGCCGGCGGCTTGTTCGGAGCTTCGGCGGTGAGCAGGTGATACGAGAAGGAGCAGCCGGGCTCCACATCGCCGGAGTTTTCACAGGCTCGAAGCAGCCATTGCGCATAATCGGGATTCGACGGCGCACGATCCGGGAGCTGGCGATACACCATCACCGCCTCGCGAGACATGCCGGCGCTCTCCAGGCGGCTGCCAAGATTCCCCAAGGTATCGACGCTGTGCTCCGTGCGCATGTCCACGCTCGCCAGATGCTCGCGGATGAGGCGCAGCCGCGTCGGGTAATCGACGCCGCGCAGCCTCGAAAGCAGCGCATGAATGCGCCACTCGCCGAATTCCGTGTCGGAACGCGGTGCGAGCATCGTCGTGCCCCAGCGATGCTCCAACTCGGCGTTCGTGCCTTTGATGGCGCTGCCGAGGCCTTGCTGGCGGAGGATCATTTGCAGCTCGCGAGTCTCCTCCCAAAGGCTGCGCACATGCTGCGCCTCCTCATAGCGAGAAGAGCCCTGTGGCATCAAATTACCACGGCCATCGCTCATCTGCCGCGTGGTGCTAAAATCGCCCGTGAAGAAGCCACCGAGCTTTTTCGCCGCGGCCTCATCCGCGCCCGCTACGCCTTCCACCGCCGCCTGGCGAATGATTGTGAGATCACTCGGCGTCGAGCGCTGGAGGCGGCGCCACGCGTTTTGCGTGATCGCATCGCGTTCCGGCTTCGAGCCAGCCACGCGTTGCAGCGAGGAAAAGCTCGAAAGGAAGGTGTCAAAGCGGCTGCGATACGCCTCCGGCAGCAGCGGCGCATTCACCGCCTCTTGGAGGTAATGCCGCGCCAGTTTCCAATCCTCCGCACTCTCCGCGATGCGGGCGAGGAAAAGCGAGTAGATCGACGACTTGTCCATCGTCTGCCTCGGCAGGCCCTCACCGAGCGCCAGCGCCTCGTGATAGCGTTGTTTGCCCTTCAACTTGTCCGTCACATCCCAAATGGCCGCCGTGCGCATCACCTTCGAGCGACCGAGTTGCCGCAGTTCGTCTTCGCTGAAACGAAAACCCTCCGCATCGACCAGCATCGACACGCAGGCATGCACCAGCCGCTCCCGCGCCGCGATCACTTCCGGCATCAAAGCTCCCGGTGAAGCCCACGCGATGGCCTCGCTCATGCCGTGGCTGCGCAAAGTCATCCACAGCAGGCAAAACTGGCCCTCCAGCGTTCCTTGATCCGCTTGCAGCATCGTTTGCAGCAGCTTGCGAAATTCATCGCCCTCGCCGCTGTAATGCAGCGCCCAGAGTTTTTCCCAGTCCGAGTGCAAACCGGTGCTCCACTGCCTGATCCACGCTTCGAGAGGCTTTCCACCGCTCTGCCGCCGCAGCTTCGAAAGCTCCTCAATCGCCCGCAAACGCACCAGCGCCGCATCTTCCGGCACCTCAGCGAATTCCGGCCTCGGCATCGAGAGAAAGGTGCGCAGCTTCTCGATCTCCAGCTTTTCAATGCCCGGCGCAAAATCCAGCAACGGTGCCAGATCGCTCACCGGACTCTTCGCGCCTGATTTTCGACCATCGCTCAGCGGCAGCGGACCGCGCATGCCCGTGCGGGTGATTGTGACCTTCGTCTTGAGCGCCAAAATCTGCTCCAGATACTTCTCCGCGCCTGCGGCGTCCGCAAAGCGCAGACACTTCAAAGCGAGGCGCAGCAGCGAGCGGGTGTCCCACGACTGCACCTTCACCACCTGCTCATACACACGCTTCTCCGCCTCATCCTGGCCGGTCGTTTGATAGTGCTTCGCCAGCTCGTCGAGCGCCTTCACATCCTGCGAGAAACGACTCTCCAGCCGGCGCCGCACGCGATCCGCCTCATCAATCTGAAACGTCTGCTCCAGCAGCTCCACCAGACGCCGCGACTCCGCCGCCAGCTCCTGCGGTGGTGAGGCGGCGGCGATCTGCTTCTGGAAATAGATCGCCGATTTCACATCGCCCACCTTCAGTGCCGCCTCACGAAGCTGGTCGAGCGTGAACGGCGTCTCCGGTGCGGTGTAATACGCCTGCTTCATGCTCGCAAAGGCCTTCGCATGGTCTCCCTGCCGCTCCGCCACCATCGCCAGTGCCTCGTGGTAAAAACCATCGAAAGGGTGACGCTGCAAAGGACCGCGCAACGCATTCTCCACGAGCTGGAGCCGGTCCTTCACCACACTCGGTGCCAGCTCCCCGCCGCTCGCATCGGAGAAGGTCAGGCGGTCCACGCAGCGCCCGAGCATTTCGCGACGCCGCTTGATGTCCGTCTCACGTTCCAAAATCAGCGCCTGCGTCTGCACGAAATCTTCCAGCCGGTTCAAACGCAGCAGTAGATCCGCGTGCCGCTCCATCAGCGCCGCCGCGGTGCTGCCCTCCGCCCGTTTCACCGCTGCTTTCCAAAGCGCCAGCACATCGTCCGTGCGGCGTTGCAGCAGATACACCTGCGTGAGCGCCGAAAGGATCTGCTCGGACTCCGGCATGTCGCGGTAGGCTCTTTCGAGCAGCTTCGCCGCCATCAGGCCCGGCACCGGTGAGGTGCCCATCATCCGCCAGCCCGCGCCGCCGACCTCTGCCGTGGCCCGACGTTCGCTTTCGAGCATCAACTCGCTCAAACGCAGCGTGTGACGCACGCGACCCGCCGCATCCGTCTCGATCAAACGCTTCAACTGCCGCTCCTGCAGCGCCAGATTTTCATCCGCCACGGCCAGATCGAGCTTCAACTGCTGCACCGCTGGCGTAAGCGGCTTCAAAGCGCCTTTCACATCAAATTCGAGGCTTTGGAGAATGGCGTAACCATCCTCCTTGTGCTGCGTGCGCACCGCCCACCACAGCGCCCGGAAGCGTTCCGCCTCGCTTCCCTTGGCCGCAAGCGTCGCCAGCTCCCGCGCCTTGTACTCCACCGCTTCGGGGAATGTTTCGCGATTCTGGTTTTCAGGCTCGTCGGAGCCAAAACCAGCTCCGGTGAAGGCATTGGGCAAAGTGAACTCCGAGAGCTTCTGGCCCTTTTTGGTCGGTTCGTCCTTCCCGCCCATCAAAATCGAAAACAGACGCTCATCCGCGTCGATGCGTTCTTCGTCCGTCGTGCTCGCTGACCATGCTTTTTCGATCCACTCAGCCGCTTCATCATTGTCCCCCTGCTCCGCGAGCAGGTCGGCCAGCCTCAGCCACGCATCGCGACCCGCGTCCGGCTTCGACACGGATTCACGAGCCAGCATGATGGCGCTATCGAGGTTGTTGCTGGAGGCGAGAAAGGCAGCCGCATCACCGAGACGCTTCTGACGCTCCGCGTCGTTGGCCGCGCCGCTGGTGAATTCACGCAGCAGCTTGTCCTCCGCCGCCCCATCGCGACGTGCCCGGTAGTAAGCCGCCAGTTCGAAGACCGCCTCCGTCTTCCGCGGATCACGCTCCACGCGGCCGCGCAGGATCTTTTCGATCACCGCATCGAGCGATCGCGACTGTGCAAAAACGAGTACCTGCTTCTCCACCTCCGCGCCGGCCTGCGTATCGAGCAGTTTCACCAGCCTCGCGATAGCTGCCGCTGGATCACCACCTCGCAGATCGGCCTCACAGCGCAGTAAAACAACGGCGGGAAGATCGCTGCCATCGTTTTTGAGCCGTTCGTCCAGCAGCTTCGCCGCCTCCGCCGCGCCTTCATGATCGAGCAAGGCCCGCACCAGCTCCCAGCGATAGTCCTCCACCTGCGGCACGGCCTTCACCAGCTCTCGCAGCCATTTTACCTGCTCGTCCACCTCCACGGTGAGATCAAAAAAACGCGTCGCATCCCACAGCGCCTGCTCCGAGGGCGGCTGCGCCTTCGCGGCGGCCAGCAGCGCCTTTTGCAAATCCTCCAGCATGCCAAAGCGCTCATGCAGCCGCACCCGGCGACGGAAGAAATCAAAGTAGCGCCCATCGCGAAAGTGCAGCAGCGCCAGCCCATCACGCAGCGCCTTGTCCGCCTTCGCAAACTGGTCTGCGTGCTCGTAGATCCGGGCGAGGTCGTAAAGCGCATCGAGTCGGCGTTGCGGGTCCTTTTGATCCGCCAGCTTCGAGAAGAAAGCCCCTGCCCGATCTGGAAAACCCGCCTGGAGGAGCAACTGCGCCACCTGCCGAGCCAGCGTGAAATCCTCCGGCTGCATCTGCGCCGCCTTTTCCCATGCTTCCGCGGCTTCTGCGTTCTTGCCGATGCCCAGCGAGAGATTGCCGATCTCGATCCACACCGTCGTGCTCGCCGATTTTTCCGCCAGACGCTTCAACAAGGCCACCGCCTCCTCCGGCTGCTTCAGCTCCACCGCCACATCCGCCC
>JBEIGR010000081.1:0-13611 GCA_040381795.1 Verrucomicrobiaceae bacterium
CTCTTCTGGCTCGCCAGTGACAAGGACCGCTTCGCCGGTGCCAACAATGCTCGCGATGTGACCGGACGCAGCGGCGGCTTTGTCGGCCAAGAACTCGATATCCGCGCTCGCTACGCCTGGAGCCCCAAGACCGAGATCATCGTCGGCTACGCCTACTTCAAAGCCGGTGACTTCATCCAAAACCGCGTCCGCAGCGGCGACACCGACTTCGCCTACTTCGAATTCAACCACCGCTTCTTCTGTTGCCAATCTCTCACACCACTCCAACCCTTCAAAACTCCATCTTATCATGAAACTCGCTTTTATCCTCACCACCGCTCTTCTGAGCCTCTCCGCCCATGCCGCCGACTTCGAGCTGCTCAACGTCTCCTACGATCCGACTCGCGAACTCTACGCCGAGTTCAACAAAGCCTTCGCGAAGCACTACAAAGCCACCGCAGGCAAAAAAGTCAGCATCGACCAATCACACGGCGGCTCTGGCAAACAGGCCCGCGCCGTCATCGACGGCCTGGAGGCCGATGTTGTCACGCTGGCGCTCGCCGGTGACATCGACGTGATCGGCCAGCAGGCTGGTTTGATCGCGAAGGACTGGCAAAAGCGCCTGCCGAACAGCAGCGCCCCTTACACGAGCACGATTGTCTTCGTCGTGCGGAAGGACAATCCGAAGGGCATCCAGGACTGGGATGACCTCGTGAAGCCCGGCGTGAATGTCATCACGCCGAATCCAAAAACCTCCGGTGGCGCACGGTGGAACTACCTCGCCGCCTGGGCTTACGCGCTGAAGAAATACGGCAGCGAGGCCAAGGCGAAGGACTTCATCACCGCGCTCTTCAAGAACGTGCCCGTGCTCGATACCGGTGCTCGTGCTTCGACGACGACTTTTGCGCAGCGTGGCATCGGCGATGTGTTTCTCTCCTGGGAAAACGAGGCTTGGCTCATCCAGCGTGAGTTTCCCGGCCAGACGAAAATCGTCATCCCCTCGCTGAGCATCCTCGCGGAGCCTACCGTGGCCGTCGTGGACAAGAACGCTGAGAAAAAAGGCACCACCGAAGTCGCGAAGGCCTACCTCGAATACCTCTACACGCCCGAGGCTCAGGACATCATCGGAAAGCACTACTACCGCCCGCGTGATGCCGCTGCTGCCGCGAAATACAGCGCCCGCTTCCCGAAGCTCACACTCGTCACCATCGACGGCGACTTCGGCGGCTGGGGCAAGGCGCAGAAGAAGCACTTCGATGAAGGCGGCATCTTTGAACAGATCTACCAGCCGAAGTGAGCCACTGCTGAACACTCACACCACCTCCAGGCCATGTCCTACTTCACCACCATCAACGAAGCCGTCGGCCGCACGCCGTTCCACGACTGTTAGCCTTGATAGCTGAGGGTAAGGATAGTAGAGCATGAACAGCTTTTGCTGGGTGAGGCGCAGCAGCCAAGCCGTTTCGCAAATTCCTAAAAGCGCTCTCATTACCCCCTTGCCGTCCGGCGTGACTGAATTCATAGTGACTTGATATGAGACTGACCAAACGCGGAGAATATGCGCTGAGAACCTTGATCAGGCTGGGTATAGCCGAGCGGCTGGAGGAGGGGGTGATCTCGGTGTCGTCGCTGGCGGAGCAGGAGCATCTGCCGTTCAAATTTCTGGAGGCGATCTTGTTTGAGCTGCGCACGGCTGGCTATGTGGAAAGCATGCGCGGCAAATATGGCGGGACCAGGCTGGCGAAGCCGATGAAGAGCATCCGCATGGGGGATGTGGTGCGGCTGATCGACGGGAAGCTGGCTCCGATCAGTTGTGCGAGCGAGACGGAGTATGAGAAATGCTCCTGCCCGGATGAGCTTCACTGCGGCCTGCGCATGCTCATGATTGATGTGCGCAATGCGATCTCGAACATTCTGGACAAGTACACTCTCGAAAACGTGGTGGAGGTGACGCTGCGGAAGCAAGAAGAATGCGCAGCGCCCAAAAAGAGCGCGGCGAAGAAGAAGACTGCGAAAAGTAGGCATGCCGACCCGGCGGATGGCTTCCTAGCGGTTTTGACCGGCGGTATCAAACTGCGTAGTTGATGCCCCGCCCTGCTTAGGGAGCGCCGTCGGCCTCCTCAAAGGCGGCGCGGAGGACGGCATTGTGGGCTGCCCAGCCCCATTTGGCGCGGAAGGCGAGTTCCTCCGGGGTGAAGCCGACGCCGATACGCGAGTAAAGGGAACGTGAGGCGGCAGGAGATGCGGAGGAGAGAGCGGGAGATGACTCTGGATGAGAAGAGGAGGAAGATTCTGGATCGGGGACGAGTACAGCACCGAATTCGTTTTGTCCGCTTTCAGGAATCACGCGTGAGGTTTCGATGAAAACACGCTGGCCGTTGGAAGCGATGGAATGGCCGGGGAGGTAAGGATCGACGGCTTCGACCGGTGAGGGTGCCCGTGCTCTGATGCTGGCGAGAAACTGCCGGGCACGTTCATCATCTTGAGAGACGGTGACTTTGGCTGGAACTGCACTGAGCGTTGGCTGGGTGGCGCGGGATTCGGATGGCGCGGGGGATGAATGGGCGGTGCCGGCAGTCGTTGTACGCGGTTTCGCCAAGGTTAGAGCGGGACGGATGCTTGACGGGGCATCTCCGCGTGGTGCAGGAGGCGGCGCAGAGCCTGCCTCATGTGGCGTGGGAGGGGCGGTGAGGGATCCCAGTTGCAGTCCGGCGATGCCTGCGAGGAAGGCCAATGGCACCACGATCAGGAGCCAGAAGCGGGGTGAGAGGGTTGGGGGTGAGGCAGGCATCGGTTTGAAGGACGGGTGAGAAATGAGTTTCCGCCGCAGGTCTGGCCTGCGGCGGAAAGGGAGAGGTTAGCTGAGGTGGCGAGGCTTACTTGCTCTTCACAGGGCCGCCGTCCGTCGTGCGCTTCACGAAGTTGGTGGCGTCGTCGATGAAGCCGCCGCCAGCGACCGCGTCCACCGTGGCGATCTGGTCGCGGAGGGAGTTCGCGAAGTTAAAGATCGGGCCGGAGGTGAGGGACTGGGGCTTGAGGATGCGGTTGTACAGCCAAGCGGTGTAGGTGCCGTTTTTGACGTTAGCCGTCGTGTTGGCCACACCGTTGTAGGTGAGGGCCACGCCGCGGTTGGCGACGGGGACGACACCGGTGGTGCCCAGCACGCGTGAATTGGCATCGCCGGGGGTGAGGTAGCCGATGAAGTAGCCGGCGGTGGCATTCGGGAAGAGGAACTCGTCCTGCTGGAGGTCCTCATCGAAGTATTTGAGCTTGTAGGCATCGGGCCCGAGGGTGGCGGTGAGAGGCACGGCGAGTGTAGCACCCGAGTTGTAGCCGCCATTGCCCAAGGCGACAGGGAAGGAGCCGGGCTGCGTGTTCACCGGCCATTGCGCCAGTGTGTTGGCTGTGCCGCCGTAGGTGATGCCGCTGGTGGTGGTCTGGCCGGTGATAGCGGGGAGCCACACGGAGACGCCTTGGTTGAATCCGATGCCGTTTTCGAGGTAGGCACCGAAGCGCTGGCCAGCATCGACGTTACGACCGATGGCATAGACACGCTTGTTACCATCATTGGTCCAGTCACCGGTGAACTGCGCCAGGGAGACTGAACCGCCGGTGTACAACTGCTGGGCAAGCTGCGTGGTGATGTTCGGCACGAAGCTGGGATTGCTGCTGCTGGGTGAACCGGGGAAGCCGGGGCTGGCGTAGAAGCCGAGGGGAGAAATGCCGACGTTTTCTTCGACGATGGGATTGTAAGTCACCCCTTGGAAAGTGCCGTTGAAGGGCGAGGTGGACTGGAAGTTCGTGGAGAAGCCGAAATCGGCTAGTCCAAGCTCATAGTCGGTTCCCAGCGTGGTGCCCGTCAGTGGGTTCGGCGGGGTGGTGGTACCGTTGCCGTCAACGACAACAAAGCGCTGCTGCACACTGCCAGCGATGGCTTGGATGCCAGCGAGCGCTCCCGCGTAGGAAACCTTGATGACGACATCCTGACTGGTGGCGATGATGCGACCGCTCCAGGCACCGAAGTTGGCACCGGTGGCGGTGCCGAGCGACGGCGTGCCCGAGCCGGTGAAGACCCCACTGGCATTTCGGACGTAGCCGTTGATGCCTTGGAAGGCCCAGCCAGTGCCGAGGGGGCCACCAGCCGAGTTGCTGAGCAGTTTGGAGATGGCCGTCTGGGTGGCCGTGCGGTCACCGTTGGAGGCGACGATGCGGATGACCGTCTGAGAGACCGCGGAGCTGGCAAAGACCAGCGCCATGGCGGCCATGGAGATGCGAATGAGTGTTTTCATGAGTCGTAAATGGTTTGAAAGGTTGAGCTTGAGATTAAGCAGAGGCTTTGGCGGAGGGACGGCGGCGGCGCAGGAAGAGCGCACCCGCGCCCATCATGCCAAAGAGAGCCTTGGAGGGCTCCGGCACGGCGGCGATATCGACGTTCGTGCCGTTGAAGGTGACCTGACCGGCGTTGGAGATGGTGAACTTGCCGAGGTTTTGGGTCGTGCCGGCCGTTCCTGTTACTCGGAAGAGGTTCAGCGCCTCGCTGCCGACGCCGAAGTTCCCTTCGATGTTCGTCCACTGACTCACGCCGCTGAAATCGGTCGAACCACCTGTGACTTGCTGGCTGTATTTCTCGGCTCCGGAACCATTCAACTGCAAGGCGGCCACCGTGCTGTTGGTGGCGGCGTCAAGCGTGTCGAAATTGTTGGTCACGGATTGGATGTTATTACGCGTGGTGCTACGATCCGTGGGATCCGCGAGCACCGGCCAGCCGACGGCATCTGTGCCAAAGGTGGTTTGCGCACGCGAGGCATAGAGGACGGCATTGACGCCAGTGTTGGCACCGAAGACCGACCAAGTGAGATCGGTGCGGTCAAACCAAGTGGCCCCGTATTGAGCCACCAGTTCCGCGCCGAGATCCCCTAGCGAGAGGTTATTCACGATGCTGCTGTTGATGCCGGCGGTGAAGGAACTCGCCGGACCGATGCCGACGAGGAGGCTGTTCGCCGCGCCCTGACCGCCGGAAGCGCGGAAGGCGAGGACGAGGTCCCCTGGAGTGTAAACCACCTGCGCGGATTGCGCCTGCGGTGCGAAGGCGGCCAGCAGGAGAGATGCTCCAGCGGCCAGCCATGTTGTTCGATTTTGTTTCATGTGTGTGTGTTGTTGGGTTGAGGTTGTTGCGGTGACGAACACGCAGGCCTGTTGGATTGGCGGCTTGGGTCCCGTTTCCGGCTTGGATTCGAGGAACTCCCGTTCCCCGGGTCGTTCGTCTTCGCTTGGCTTCATCAAAAAAGTCTTCCGTTGCCGGATCGACCCCGCTTCCCTGGCTTGCACACCTCAGGAGCTTGAACTCATACTTTCAGAGTGGGGATTGAATTAGGCTTTTAATTCCACTTGTCGAGTAGGATTTGGAAAAAAGTTTGATGGCCCGCCAGCCGGGCTGGCCAGGGCTCAAAGCGCCTTCTTCAGAAAGACACGCTCCACCGGGCTCAGGAGGCTCTCCTGCACCTTTTCGGCGAGCTGGTAAGCGCGACCGACCTCGCCACCGGAGGCCAGCAGTCCTGCAAAGACCGCCCTCTGCCCCGGCGGCAGACCGGCAGCATCGCCCACCTTAGCGAGGCTTTCCAGCATGCGGCTTTTGTCGTTCATGCGATAGGCTTTCAAGGCCAGTAAGAGCGCGGCCATGTGCCGCTCATCGGCGGATTCATCGGTATAAACTTCCCGCCACTCCATCGCGGCCTCGATCTCGTCTCCGAGTAGAAGCCTCAAATAGTCGAGGCGGTTGGCAAAACGCACGCTGGTGGGGCGCAGCACGCGCAGACGCCGTGCGGTGTCGAGCTGCCAGTCCATGTGGCTTGTGACGGTGGCGGCTTTCCAGCATTTTTCGAGCATTTCGAGTTCCGCCCCCACTTCTGGCTTCGAGAGCTGCGAATACCCTTCGTAGGCCAGTTCCCAGAGTTGCAGATCCTCCGCCACCTGGGCGGCGGCACGCAGAATGGCATGGTTCTTGGAGGAAATGGAGCCCGTGAAGGCGAGGCGGAGATGATGCTCCGCTTGTTTCAGCGTGGGCTCAAGGCGGCTGGCCGCAAGGGCCTTCCAAACTTGGATACCTTCCTCCTTCATCGGCAATGAGCGATGGTTTTCAAACAACCCGCGCATCTCACGCCAGCGCCCGGCCTCGGCCATGCTTTGCAGAAAGATGGGGAAGAGGTCCTTCTCTTTCAGCAAGACATCACGCGGGGCGAGATCGAGCACGCGCAGGTGCTCCTTCTCATGCGCCAGCCAGCGTGCCACCAGCAGGGTCACATCGAGCGATTTGCCTTTTTGTGCCGTCACCTCGGTACTGAGCACCGCACCACGGCGGGCAGGATCGGCACGCACGATGGCGGAAAGGGCGCTGAGGCGATCCGCCAGATCATGCTTCGGGTGAGCTTCAAAGGCGGTGAGCAGCTTTTCAGCCTCTGCGGCGGTGATTCCATCACGCTCGATGAGTAGGCGCAGAGCCTCAAGACCAGCGGCATCTTTCTGTGTGCTGAGAGCTGTCATCTCGGCCAGCGCAGAGGCTCTGCGCTCAGGAATGGTGCTGACGAGGCCGACTTTGGCGCTGCGGAAGGCGGCCAGTGGATCGTCCGATTTGCTTTGCGCCGCGAGTTGGCTCGTGGCGCGCGCTTTTTCCTTCTCCCCTTCCTGTAGCTGGATCGCGGCCTGGAACTCGAGCGCGGCGGCGGTTTGCTTTTCCGCCGTGGAAAGCTTTTCCCAAATCAGACGGGCTCTTGCCAGATCGCCAAGGCGAAGATGGGCGCGGCCTTCGAGAAGGTCGTCACCTTTCTCGACCAGACCTGCCTCACGGAGTCGGCGCAAGGTTTGAATCTGCATAACAGGCTCCAAACCGGTCTGATCGAGATACTGCGCGGTGACACGCCACAGACCTGGGTGGTCCGCCTTCAGCTCTCGCGCCTCACGAATGCGGATGACTGCCTGCTCCCATTGCTTGGCCTCAATCGCCAGTTTGGCCTCGCCGACGAGTTCTTCGATGCGATTGCCGCGAAAGGCATCCCAGACGCGTCCGCGCACGGCCAGCACGATCAAGGCGATGAGCAGCAGGGCGATGGAAACCTTCACCAGAGGCCCAAAAGAGCCCGGAAGACCGAGTTCGGAGCGTTCGAGGCGCGAGGGCGTGGGTTTGTCATCCGAGTTCATGAATGGGTGCGGTTATTCGGCTCCTGGAGTGGAGCGTTTTTTGGTTTCAACTTCCTCGTCGTCGCCTCCGCCATAGCCGAGCACTTCGACGGTGATGATCGATGGCAGCTCCTGGGTGGGGAGTGGCTGTTGGGAGGCGTTTTTTTGCTGAGCGGCGGTGGCCGCACTGCTGGTGGCCGCACCGGAAGTAGCGGCAGAGGCGGCCGCGCCCATGTTCGGCGCGGAAACGCTATCTACGGGCGTGCCTGCAGAACTGCCGCCAGCGGAAATGTTGCTCGCGTTGAGCACCTGCGTGGCGGCGATGTTTAGATTTCCCGTGGCGCGAATGCCTGCGTCACCGGCATCAACGACGCCCTTGGGTGCGATGAGATCGACACTGCCCGGCGGCACGTTTTTGACGGAGGCGAGAACGCCGATGCCGCCACCCGTGGCGAGACCGGCGAGGTCTGTGGCCACATCAGCACTTTGCGGATCAATGAGCACGCGAGTCGGCGGCGCGGCCTGCACCGTTTTCGAAGAGGCCCCAGCGGCGATGTCACCATCGCTGGACCAGATGGCGATGTTACCGCCGCGTAGGGTGAAAATGCGCGAGATGCCGAGATTCACGCTGTCCTTGGTGAAAACGGAGATGTCTCCGCCTGCATCGGTGATGATGCCCGGCGTGGTGCCCGTAGGCACGGAGGCAGCTAGTGAAAGCGAACCACCCGGTGCGAAGAGGCTGATGGAGCCGCCGTTTTTGGTGCGGATGTCGCGGAACTGGGTCGAAAGGGAGCCCTGCCAAGCGGAGCCGGGGAAGAGCGCATCAATCGCCGCGTAGCCGGTGGCATAAGCGGCGCTGCCGGTGCGGTTCACCTCACGCCCAGCATCCCGCAGCACGAGGTACAGGATCTCTAGAGCGATGTGCCGTTGTTCCTCGGATGAAAGCGCCGCGAAAGCCGCAGGTGTCAGGCTGGCGCCACCGGCTTCCGCCAGATAAGCGGCACCTTTTGGTCCGAGGACAACGGAGTTGATGAAATTCGTGAAGTTCAACCCGCTGGAGGTCAAACTGGAGGCAAAGCCCGTTCCCGCACCCGCGATGATGTTTGCGCCTTCAAAGCCTAGATACGGATTGCGGCCATTGCCGATGCTGGTGATGCCAAGACCCAGTCCAGTGGACTCGCTGCGCGCTCCGGTGCCCAGATCGAGATTCCGGCCTGCGAGCACCTGGAGCGCACCGGGGCCGCTGATCTGGATGTCCCCGGCCAGCGGGAGTGAGGTGCTGTTCGTAGCGGTTGTCACCGTGACATTGCCTGAGCGCGTGGCTGCGGTGCGAGTGGCTGTGCCCGCATTGTAAGCGATGATGTCACGGCCGGCCGCCACCGTGCTTACATCACCTACCCGCAGGTTTTGAAGATAGAGTGCCACATCGCTGATGTCCTGCGCGGCAAGGACCCGTGCCGCTTTCGGCGTGTAGAGCGTCAGGCCGGTCAAATCGCCGCCGGAGGCGTAAATGCGCACCGGATTGGTGTCGTTGAGATGCAGCAGCCCGGCGCTGTGGCGTGCCTGGCGGTTCTTGAGCAGTGCATCCGGGCCGAGCGTGGCACCGGATTCGCTGAAAAGGATGTCGATGAAGTTCATGAACTGGAGCTGGACGTTGGTGTCGTTTGCCTGGTTCACCGAGGTGCCCACCTCGGGCAGGCTCTGGTAGGCAAAGGGATTCAGCACGCCGGGCATGGCGGAGGGCAGCGCGTCGGAAACGGTGATGTTCGCTGCGCCCCAGGCGGTGGAACCGGAGGTGTTTTCACGTCCCAGCGGGCGCAGGCCATTGATCGAACCACGCGCTAGCAAGTCGAGCGTGCCAGTGGCGGAGGGGAAGAGGGTGGCGTTGCCCGCGATGTTGATGTCGCCGGAGTAGGCCGTCACCTCAAGCGTCGGCGGCAACAGCGAGACGAGGGTTCGGAAAGGCAGCAGGCTTCTTTCGACGAGCCGGAGCCAAGGCTGGGAAAGACCAGCAGAGGATGTCGTGGTGACGAGCTGCTGAGTCAGCCATGCCTCCAGAGCAGGCACCACAGCGGCACCATTGAAGACGCTCTCACGCAGTGTGACCGCACCGCCGAGCGAGGAGGCTCTGACGTAGCTGTCCGGCGCAAAGGTCGAGAACCAGGTCTTCAGCCAGAAAGAGTTACCCACGCCTTGGGGCAGCAAAAAGGCATTTGCGACTGGCCCCAGCAACACGTCGCCGCGTGCGCTGACATCAAAGCCGCCTTTGCCAACGAACAGCGTCGTAGGCAGCCAGGTGTTCGAGTTGAGCACGGTATTTACTCCCGTGGAGGTGTTGAACGAGCCGGGGGAACGCGTGGCATTCGTCGTGATCTGGCCTCCTGCGGAAAGAATGCCCCTGCCTCGCTCCACATAAAATGCTCCGGCATCGATATTGCCACCTGCACGCACGGTGACATCGCCACCACCGATTTCGAGGAGGGTCTGGTTTGCCGCGAGAGGATTGGACGGTGTTCCCGCCGTGACGCGGGCATTCGTGGGAGCCACGGCGTCGATGTTCACGATGTTTCCGCCCGCGTTCAGCGTCACGTTACCCCCGCCGAGCGTGCCGATGCCCTCGAAGAAGTTGCTGTAATCCACCCACCAGGTCGTCGAGGCGACCGCGCTGCCAAAACCAGCCTGCGCAAACTGGCCCGTAGCCGGATTGACGTAGCCACGGCGGTAGAGCCAGTTGTTGGGCAGTTGCCTTGATGAGCTGGCTCCGGTGCGCTCGATCGTGCCACCGGCATGAATGGACACATTGCCGCCCGCCATCGAATAGAGCGCCGGAAAGTTCTGCTGCACCGCGCCGAGAGTGTCCACCCCGCCGCTTTGATTCAAAGCGGCCACCTGGAACGTCCCGCCGAGCGTGGGATCCGTCACACGCGTGCCTGCCGTGTAGATGGTGGCGAATTGATTCACGAGCTGCAGACCGCGTCCGGCACTGATATCGATGTCGCCGCTGCCCGTGCGCACGACTTGATACAAACCGGTGCCGCTGCTGATCAAAGAACTCGTGGTGGCTGCCAAGCCTCCGGTGACCGCCATCGCCCCAGTGGTTTTGCCAACGACGACGGAGCCAGCGCCCCCCGCCAGCGAGGAGAGTGCCTGCACCTGGCGGAAGTCCGCCGCGCCAGCGTCTGCGCCCGCCGCGATGCGGTAGCTCCAGGATTGCGTGTTCACGGGCAGCAGCGCGTTGTTCGTCGTGGTGCGGGCCAGCCACAGCCATGTGCGGTTGGTATTGGCCAGCGTGGGCGTGAAGGAATCGCTCAGTGTGTTGAAGAAGTTCACGTTGCCGCTGGCACGCAGCGTGAGCACGCCGGGGGCGTTTTTTGGGCCGAAACGGAAGGTGGAAAGATCCCAGTCATAGCGGGTGTCCGCCGTCGAGCTGCCCAGCGAGATATTTCCACCGCGATTCACGATTTCCACACCAGGGGCGAGCACATACACGTTTCCGAGAGCGGCGTTGTTGGCCAGCAGGCGGTTGGTGATGGTGGTGTAGTTGGTGAAGAAGCTGTTCGCGTTGGTTTGCAGCGTCGTGGTCGTCAGCGTCTCTCCTGCTAGTGCGGTGGTGCCGGCACGGATGGCGACATTCGCCTGGTTGAAGCCGTAGAGGCGGTAGCCTTCGACGAGGATGCTGGAGGCGTCGATGATGGTGCCGTTGATCGGATTCACGAGCACATCGGTGAAGGTGCCGTTTTGGGGGGCGCGGATGTGCAGCTTGCCGCTGAACTGGCCTTTGTAGGCGCTGGACCCTGGCGTGGTCTCGCCTCCGGCCACTTTCGCGGCAACGGAGAGGTTCAGCGTGGAGCCAGTCTGGATGTCCACGGAGCCGGTGCCGACCGCGCCGTTGCGTGAGGTGCCGGATTCGAGGGTGATGGAGCCGCCCTTGCCCGCGTTGTCGAAGTTTTGCGCCGCCACGGTGAGCAGCGCCCCATTCGCGATCACCACGCTGCCATTGGCGCTGAGCTGAATCGTGCCGCCGGTAGTTCCCGAGGCGTTGATCGTGCTGGCGACGTTTATGGAGCCCTGATCTGCGGAAAGGCGGAAGGTCTTCGCCCTCACAAGCCCATCGACAGCCACATTGCCCGTGCGAACACGAATGCTCTGGCTCAGATCGAGTAACGCCGTGGTCAAGGAGGCGCTCAAAGCCGACAGGGATGGCAGCGAGGCGGTGCCGAGCTCGAAACTGCCGTTCAATCCGCCCGCGCCACCTGCGCCGCGCAGCGTGCCGTTGTTGATGAGGGAGCCATTCGCCGCCGAAATGGCAAGTCGGCCCGCATTTCCGCCACCGGCATTGGCGGAGACATTCACAATGCCGGTCGTGCCGATGGTCACATTTCCCGCGTCCGCCGCGAGGGTGATCTCACCCGCATCGGTGAACTTCGTCACGTCATAAATCGTCTGCGCCGTGCCGGAGACATTCAGCGTGGCATTGACCGTCAAATCACCCGCCGTGCTGCGCAGCGAAAGCGAGCCGCTCGGCAGAAACACGGAGGTGCCGACGACCACATTCGCGCCACTGATGCTCAACGCGGAGCCCAAACCGGCGGCGGCATTGGTCACGGCTCCGTTGGAGAGCAGCGAGAGATTTCCACCCGCGGCGAGCGTGCGCACCGCTCCGGCTGAGCCGGTGATTTGCGGCGCACGAACGGTCAAAGCGCCTTGTGCGGTCAATCCGCCTGTTCCTTCACCCGAGAAGCTCTGCGTGGCTTCGAGGCTCACATTCGTGAATTGGTCGATGGCCAGCGAATTGACTCCGAGACGCAGCGTGGCGGCCTCGACGTTCAGATTGCCTGTGGCAGCCGTGACGATGCCTGGAGCCGTGGCGGCAGCTTGATTGCTGAGGAGCAAATCACGCGCCACGAGCCGCGCGATGCCGCCTGCTTGATTGAAACCGCGCATCTGGCCTGCGGAGAGCGTGAGTGAATTCAGCGCCGAACTGCCAAAGGTGCCGGTGCCATATAAGTCGAGCGAGGAGTAACTCGTGAGCGCCACCGAGCTGGCATTTTGCAAGCTGCTGAGCAGCGCATTCGTTACCACGAAGCCCGGAGCAGGCTGCAAGCCTCCAGGGGCATCCAGCAGCAGGCTGATTCGTCCGCTGCTGATGGCGTAACGACTGCCAGTGAGGCTCGCGGCGGCATCCAGCGAGGTTTGCGAGGTCGAATCGAGGATGATCGTGTTTCCGGTGATGCTGGCACCCGCGGCGATGTTCAAAGCAGGACCGGCTGCATTGGTGGTGCTCGTGCGACTCACAGCGGCGCTGCTGCTCTGCGACATACGCACAAGAGCGCCGTTGCCGCTGAGGTTGAAGACATCCGCCACGTTGGCCGCGCCGGTGGAGGTGAGCGTGGCATTCGCAGCCACGTTGAGTGTTCCTGTTGTGGCGAGCGTCACATCCTTGGCGGTGAGCGGCGTGCCTGCGTTGTCGAGCGAGAGGCTGGTGCTTTGCACCGTCACGGTGGTGGTGGTGCCATCACGCGTTCGCTTGCCACCGATGAGAAGGCTCTCCGCGTTGAAGGCGCTCAACGTGGAGGCGCTCAGCGTGATCGTGCCGGCTCCGCCGCCGGTTCCCGTGGCATTGATGTTGAAGTTGAGCGGCGCGGTGATGTCGATGGAGGCACCACGGGCGCTGCTGGAGAGCGGCGTGGAGATGGCGTTGCCGTTCAAGAGCATCGAATTCGCGGCCTGGAAGAGCAGATAGCCGGAATCCTGCGGCAGACGCGGCACTGCGGTGTTCAGACGCGTGGCGGCGGCAGGGAAGAAGGTGTTCGCATAAAACAGATCGTAGTCCGAGCGGGCATTGATGACGCCTTGGCCGACCACTTCAAAGCGCGTGCTGAGCGTGGGGATGGTTCGTGTCGTGTTGAGATCGTTGAAGCGATAGCCGGAGACGAGGCTGATGTTGCCCGCCACTTCACGATTGCCGATGGGATCATCGCTGGCCTTCGGCGTGACGAGCACCGCGCCGGGCAGCAGCGCATATCTGGCCGGCAGCAGCGTGTAAACACCAGCCGCGAGGTTGTTGCTGCCAGCAAGGTAGATGCGGTCGCCGACATGCAGCTCATCGTTCACATAGCCTTCACCGGCATCGCGGATGCGGTTCGCATTGCCGAGCGAGGAGACAGCGTTGGTGTTGAAGGGAGCATCCGGCGCGTGATTGGCCGTGTAGCCGGGCAAAACGGCAAAACTGCCGTGCGTGTCGAGAATGTCCCGCGAGCCGCCATTGCCCTGAACCCAGCGCCAGGCCATCAAATCGCCTCCGCCGCGCAAATCGATGCTGGAACCGGTCTGCGTGGTGATGTTCGTGCCAAAAAGCTGAATTTGCTTCTCCGGCAAACCACCGGCCGTGATGTCCACGCCACGCGGATCGATCCATGAGGTGCCATCAATGCTCGCGCCATACGGAATGATCACGCC
>JBEIGR010000082.1:0-13585 GCA_040381795.1 Verrucomicrobiaceae bacterium
AGCAAGATCGACGGACGCTGGGTGCATGACACCCGTGATAGCATCTACATCACGCGTGGCGGCCATAAGGTCGAACTCGGCGGTCTGATCTCCGGCCTCGGCGGTGATGCACAAATCTACGGCATCAATGCAGCTGGTCAGCAGTATTTCAACCTGCCCGGTGATACGATCATCTCCCTCGAGGGTGCCTTCTCGACGGTGGAAAACTGGGGCGGTAATAGTGTGCCGATCTATGAGCGCCTCTTCCTCGGTGGTGCGAACAACCTGCGCGGCTTCAATTTCCGCCAAGCCGGCCCGAAAGATGCCATTGGCGAGCCTCTCGGCGGCAAGACCTCCATCTTCGGTTCCGCTGAGGTCAGCTTCCCAGTGATTGAGAAGTTCCGTATCGCCGCCTTCTACGACGTGGGTGCTGTGAGCACCAGTGCCTTTGATGTCGGCGGGGATGTCTACTCGGACTATGGTATCGGTGTCCGCCTTTTCCTGCCGATGGGGCCGATCCGCATCGACTACGCCATCCCGCAGCAGGGTGATAATTTCACCGGCGACTCGGGCCGCTTCCAATTCAACATGGGCTACAAGTTCTAAGCCCGCCCTAGGGTTGTCACGAACCTTTTACTTGCCTTCACGGCCCCTTTCCCTCACTTCGCCGCCTCCATTCCCCACCTCATGAACCGTCGCACGCTAGTTGCTCTCGCCCTCGTCCTCTCCACGGCCCTCTCTTCAGCCGTTGATCTCAAAATGGCCGTCATTGATATGAAGAAGGTCTTTGAGGACTTCCACAAGACTCAAGAAGCCGCCGAGACCTACAAGGGCAACTACAACAAGGCCGCTGGTGAGATGCGCGAGCGCCAGGATGCCTACAAGAAGCTCACCAGCGACATGCAGCAGCTCGATAAAAAGGCCCGTGACACCATCCTGACGCCTGATCAGCGCCAAAAAGCCGTGGCCGAACTCAATGAGAAGATGAAAGAGGCCCGTGCTCTCGAAGCCGAGATGCAGGAGTTCGCTGAACGCCGCATCGGCCAGCTCAAGCAGGAGGACATGAAGATCCGCCAGACGCTCTATGAAGAAATCTCCACCGTCGTTCGTGACCACGCTCTGAAGAACGGCTACGACATGGTCTTCGACAAGACCGGTGTCTCCCTCTCCACCGTGCCGATCCTCATCTTCGTCAAGGAAACGGCCGCCACGGACATCACAAGCCAAGTGGTCGTCGAGCTAAACAAGAACGCTCCAGCCGCTGGTGCCGCCCCAGCTGCCAAACCTGCCGATACTGCCGCTCCTGCCGCCAGCGAAGCGAAAAAATAATCTCCTGCCCGTCCTGCGGGCGTCGTTTTCCGAGGCACGCCTGCATACCCTGCGGCGTGCCTCGTTCTTTTGAGTTTATTGCCGTCATTCGATCACCTTCATGAGCACCACCCTTCAGCACCTCAGCGACCTCGTCGGCGGGCAGATCGTTCATGGTGAGCCTTCGTTGGCTATCTCAGGTCTCAATTCGATTAATCAGGCCCAGCCGGGCGAGATCACCTTTTTGGGTAATCCTCGCTATTTGCCCTCTTTAAAGACGACCCAAGCCTCGGCGGTCCTCATCGCGCTCGATTCGAGCGTTTTGGCGGAGATTCCAGAGACTCTGGCTCTCATTCGTGTGGAAAATCCCACGCTGGCTTTTTCCAGTGTCATCAGGCACTTCGGGCCACCGCTTCGTGAAGGCATGCGCGGCATCGATGCATCTGCTTCAGTCTCTTCTAAAGCGGTTTTCGATGCGCAGAAGGTCTGCATCGGCCCTTGTGCTGTGATCGAGGACGATGTTCGTATCGGTGATGGCACCGTCATCCATGCCGGGGCTTTTGTGGGGCATGGGACGCGGATCGGTGAGGACTGCGTGCTGCATCCGAACGTCACCATCCATGAGCGTTGCGTGCTCGGAAACCGTGTCATTGTTCACAGTGGCTGCGTGATCGGTGCGGATGGCTTTGGCTACGAGCTCGTCAAAGGCCGTCACCTGAAAATCGATCAGGTGGGCATCGTGCAACTCGATGACGATGTGGAGATCGGTGCTTGCACCACCATCGACCGTGCCCGCTTTGGCCGCACTTGGATTGGCGAGGGCACCAAGATCGACAACCTCGTCCAAATTGGCCATAACTGCATCATCGGCAAACATTGCATCATCGTCTCGCAGACCGGCATCTCCGGCAGCACGCGTCTCGGAGATTACGTCACCATGGGCGGCCAGGTGGGCGTGGCGGGGCATCTCGAAATCGCGAGCCAAGTCATGCTCTTCGCCAAATCCGGCGTCACCAAGAGCCTCACTGAGCCGGGAGCCTACACCGGCTTTCCTGCCAAGCCACTGCTCGAAGGCCGCCGCATGCTCGCTCTGCCCGCCAAGATTCCCGACATCATCGAACGCGTCCGCGAACTCGAACGGAAGCTCGCCGCCTTCGAAGAAAAAACGAATTCATAATCCTAAAAATGCCCACCAACTTCTCCCGCCGCCACATCGGTCCCTCGCCTGCGGAAACCCAAGCCATGCTGCAATCGCTCGGATGCGCTTCGCTTGATGAACTGGTGGGAAAAGTGGTTCCGGAGGGCATTCGCAGCCGCGAGGCGCTGAATTTGCCCGCGCCGCTCAGCGAGGAGCAGGCTCTGCGTCGCCTGAAGCAGGTCATGGGCCGCAACAAGGTCGTGCGCAGCTTCATCGGCCTCGGCTTTCACGATACATTCACGCCGCCGGTCATTCAGCGGAACATCTTCGAGAACCCCGGCTGGTATACCGCCTACACGCCGTATCAGGCGGAGATCGCTCAGGGACGGCTTGAGGCCCTGCTAAACTTCCAGACGATGATCTGCGATCTTACGGGTCTCGATGTCTCGAATGCATCGCTGCTCGATGAAGGCACCGCTTGTGCTGAGGCGCTAGGGTTGGCTATGGCGCATGTGGCGGGTGCCTCGCGGGTGATCGTTTCGGACAAATGTCACCCCCATGCCATCGAGGTCGTGAAGACTCGCATGGAGGCGCTTGGCATCCGTGTGGAGGTCGCCGATGTGCTCGCGTGGAAACACGATGGCACGAAAGGCCTCGCCGCCGTCCTCGCCCAATATCCAGACACCACCGGCGTGCTTCACGACTACGCGGACATCGCTCGCGAGGCGCATGAGGCAGGTGCGTTGTTCGTCGTCAGCGCCGATTTGATGGCTTTGACCGTTTTGCGCCCGCCGGGCGAGTTCGGTGTCGATATCTGCGTGGGCAATAGCCAGCGCTTCGGCGTGCCGCTTGGCTTTGGCGGTCCTCACGCGGCCTTCATGGCCGTCAAAGACGCGTTGAAGCGCAAAATGCCCGGCAGACTAGTCGGTGTCTCCAAAGATGCCGCAGGCCGTCCTGCGTATCGTTTGAGTCTTCAAACCCGCGAACAGCACATCCGCCGCGAAAAGGCCACCAGCAACATCTGCACCGCGCAGGTACTCCTGGCGGTCATGGCTTCGATGTATGCGGTTTACCATGGTCCCGAGGGGCTCAAAAAGATCGCCCAGCGTGTCCACGGGGCCGCTGTGTGGCTCGCTGGCGAACTCATGCAAGGCGGCTGCGATGTCGTGAGCGATGATTTCTTCGACACGATCACGGTCCGCGTGCGCAGCGCCGATGACGTGCTGAAGAGCGCCCTGCTTTTCGGCATCAACCTCCGCAAAATCGACGCCCGCACCGTCAGTGTGGCTCTCGATGAGCGTGTCCGTGAGGAAGACCTTCTCCACCTCCTCACCGCTTTCAGCATCTCCAAGCCTAAGCAGGCTCCGGTGCTCGATGACGACCATGCGCTGAACTGCTCTTCGCTCCATCACCGCAGCGGAGCCATCCTCACGCATCCCGTTTTCAATTCGTATCACTCCGAGACCGAGATGATGCGCTACCTGCATCGTCTCGAAGCGAAGGATGTGGCTCTCAATCGCAGCATGATCCCGCTCGGGTCCTGCACGATGAAGCTCAACGCGGCTGCTGAGATGATGCCGTTGAGCTGGCCGGAGGTGGGCAATCTTCATCCTTATGCCCCCGCCGATCAGACCGAAGGTTACCGCAGCATGTTTGCCGAGCTCGAGGCATGGCTGGCTGAATGCACTGGCTTCGACGCCGTCTCGCTCCAGCCCAATGCCGGCTCGCAGGGCGAGTACGCTGGCCTCCTCGCCATCAAGCGCTTCCACGAGGCACATGGAGATCACCATCGCGATGTCTGCCTCATCCCCACCTCCGCGCATGGCACGAATCCCGCCAGCGCCGTCATGTGCAGCTTCAAGGTCGTCGCCGTGACTTGCGACGATCACGGCAATATCTCCGTTGAAGACTTGAAGGCCAAAATCGCTGCCAACGAAGCCAAAGTGGCTGCTTTGATGGTCACCTATCCTTCCACGCATGGTGTCTTTGAGGAGTCCATCATCGAAATCTGCCGCCTTACGCACGATGCCGGCGGCCAAGTGTACATGGACGGGGCGAACATGAATGCCCAGGTCGGCCTCACCTCGCCTGGACGCATCGGTGCCGATGTCTGCCACCTCAATTTGCACAAGACCTTCTGCATCCCGCATGGCGGTGGCGGCCCTGGAGTGGGCCCCATCGGCGTCGGAGCGCATCTGCGTCCACATTTGCCCGGCCATCATACCTGGACGGATCTCACGAAGGGGGCCGTCTGCTCCGCACCGTGGGGCAGCGCCAGCATCTGCACCATCTCGTGGATGTACCTTGCCATGATGGGACCGCGTGTCGTTGAGGCCACCAAGCTCGCCATCCTCAACGCCAACTACATCGCCAAAAAACTCCAGTCGAGCTTCCCCACGCTCTACAAAGGCCGCGAAGGCTTCGTCGCTCACGAGTGCATCATCGACCTCCGTCACTTCAAAAAAGTCACCGTCGAGGATGTGGCGAAGCGTTTGATGGACTTCGGCTACCATGCTCCCACGATGAGCTGGCCTGTTGGCGGCACGCTCATGATCGAGCCCACCGAGAGCGAGAGCAAAGCCGAGCTCGACCGCTTCTGCGAAGCTCTCGAATCCATCCACGCCGAGATCGCCGCCATCGAGGAAGGCCGTCTTGATGCCGCTGACAATGCTTTGAAGCACGCTCCGCACACTGCCGAGGTCGTCGTGACCAGCGATTGGACCCACGATTACACCCGCGAGCATGCTGCTTTCCCGCTCGCCTGGGTCAAAGACTCCAAGTACTGGCCCCCGGTCTCCCGCATCGACAACGTCCACGGCGACCGCCACCTCATCTGCTCCTGCATCAGCGTCGAGGAAGCTGCCGCGTAGCCCGCTCTTCAGAAGCTTTGATGAACTGTTTGAAGTTCGGGGTTCGCTTCGCGGCTCCGCAGTAGCCCGTCCAGGAGCGTCTATAGGCGGCCTGAATGCCGAACTACAAGCGCATCAATGGCCTGCAGCGAGGTCCACGGGCTTGTAGCCGCCTTGGCTGCGGAAGTAGAAGAAGAGGCCGAGGTAGCAGACGAGCATGAAGCTGGGCAGGATGGCGATGGTGTTGAAAACGCTGCGCTTGCTGGCGGCCTGCACTGCTTCGAGTTCCTTGGCCTGCGCTTCCGGCAGGGCTTTGATCTTGGCCTGATCGAGCGTGGGGCTGGCGCCGAAGAGGCTGGGCTTTGGCTCGCCTTTCACGGTGGCATAGAGGGCGGCATGCTCGGGATTGTTGAGGCGTTTTTCGAGGTCGCCATCCTGCTTGAAGCCGATGTAGGGGCTGCCGAGCACGCCGAGGAAGAGCACGCCGACGGCGGAGACGCCATTGAGGGTGAGTGCGCCGCCTTTGGGGAACTGCTCGGAGGTGAGGCCGAGCGTGGTGGACCACAGGAAGGTCTTGCCGAGAGCGTAAACCGTGGCTGCGGCGAGAATCGTCCAGCCGGTGGCATTCGAGAGGAACATCAACCCGACGATGGCGATGACGGCGCTGATGACGAGCAGTCCGATGGGCGAGAAACGATGCACGATGGGTCCGGCGAAGAAGCGCAGCACGGTCATGATGACGGATACATAGACGAAGATCCACGTCGCAAAGGCAGGCAGGTCCTTCGGTCCGCTGAGCTTGAGCAGTTCGGGCATCCAGCCATCCGTGCCTAGCTCCGTGGTGGCGAGCGGCCCGATGGTGATGAGGACGACGAGGAAGAGCCAGTTGCCCAGCGAGCCGGTGTAAAGACCCGCACCGATGCCGATGACAGCACCCACGATGAGCGAGGTGCTCAGGGAAGCCTCTTTGCCCATCATCTGCACCAGAGCAAAGTAGGACAGCGTGCCCATGATGAAGAAGCCCACGCCACCGACCTCCCGCAGCATGTCGCGGTAGCTCACGCCGGAGGCCACTCGCTCATTCACTGGGAAAGCACGCGGTAGGATGAGTAGCGCATAAACAATCACCGGGATGAAGCAGAGCGCGAAGCGGAATTGCCACACGGCTCCGAAGAAGAGCTTGGTATCCGGAAGCAGGCCGCAGAAGAGGGCACCGAGCGCCAGACCAGCGGGCCAGCCGGCGTGGAGGATGTTCAGCCATTTCGATTTCTCTTTGCTAAAGACCGTCGCCACGACGGGATTGATGAAGGATTCCACGGTGCCATTCGCCACGGCGACCAGGAGCGTGCTCCAGTAGAAATCCTGATAGCCGCTCGCTCGCAGGGTGAGCACCAGGGAGATCGAATGGCAGGCAATGGCAAAGCAGGCGACCGTCTTGTAGCCGATGTAATCGATCACAAGGCTGAAGAAGATGATCGAGATGGCGAAGGGCCACATGCCTGCGCCGTTGATGTTCCCTTTCTGCTGCTCGGAGAGGTTAAAACTGTCCTGGAGTTCGCCGATGGTGTTCGCCCGCACGCCGAAGATGAAGGAGGTGGCGACGAGGGCGATGAAACAGGCCCAAAAGAGTTTCATGTCGGCTTTGCCGGAGGTGGAGGAGTTCATGTGTGAATCGGGAGAAGAAGGTGGTTCGGGAAATAGCGGGGGGATTCCAGCAAAGCGGCCTCATTTGCGCAATGGAATTTTCCCTCTCACCCGCCCACCGAAGCCTTTCTTGACGCGAAAGCCGCCCGGTCGCATGATTGAGAAGGAATCGCTGGGACTGGCTAAGGCTCGTTCGGCGATGGTTTTTTCCTCCATGATGCACGCCATGACTTTTCGCCGCTTTTTGATCCCGCTCTGCCTCGCGGGCACCTTTAGCCTGCCTGCCGTGGCCCAAGAGGTGCCGAAAGCGCAGCCAGTCGAGGACACAAATCCGAACGCCCTTGCCAAGCCCGCGCCGCCCATGGATCTCGACGCCTCGTGGAAGACGCAGCGTGAGGCCCGCTCGCTCACTCTCCAGGTGCCTGCACCTCGTGGTCAGATCGTGGATCGCAATGGCGTCCCTTACGCGCAGAACCGCGTGGTGAATTACTTGGCTCTCGTGATGCCTTTCATGGAAGGCGCCTCGGATGAAAAGATCCTCGCCTTCGCGAAGCAGACCATTGGCGCGGCCAATCAGGCTCTTGGCAAGGCCTGGACTGTGCCTGATGATCGTATCTTGGCGCATTACAAGAACCGCCGCTGGCTGCCGATGGTCTTTTGCTCCACCGATGGCATCAACGAGGAGATCACCGCCTCGATGGAAAAGAAGCTCGAGCCCATCCTCGGCGCGAATCTCGTGCTCCAGGGCTCCTACATGCGGCACTATCCACAGAACGAGCGGGCCTCCCACCTCATCGGCTACACGGGGAAAAGCCGCCCGCTGCCTCTAGGCCCCATCGTGGATGGCGATCAGATCTTTGAGGAGATGGAAGGCCGCGCCGACATCGAAAAAGCCTTCGATAGCGATCTAAAAGGCCAGCCCGGCATTGTGAACGTGCTCTTCGCTCCAGATGGCAAGCGCTTGGCTGAGGATGTGCGCCGTTACCCCGTGCCAGGGCGCAATGTGGTGCTCTCCATTGATTCCAGCTTCCAGATGTTCGCTGAGCAGGCGCTGCAGGAGCACGCTCGCAATGGCGGCGCGATGGTCATCATGGACATCCAGACCGGTGACATCCTCGCGATGGCCTCCTATCCGTTTTTCGATCTCAACATGTTCATCCCCGGCATCACCGGACCGAAGTATGAGGCCTTGCTCAAAGACCCAAAGCTTCCGCTCATCGCCCGTGCCTTCCGTGGTGAATATCCGCCCGCCTCCACCTTCAAGGCCGCCACGGCTCTCGGTATCCTCGATAGTGGCAAAGTGGACGCCAAAACCTACTTCGACTGCCCGCCCGCCATGGAGATCGGTAATCGCGTCTTCCATAACTGGTCGAAAAACGGTTTCGGCTCCATCAACGTCGTCAACGCCCTCAAATACTCCTGCAATACCTGGTTCTACGCTGCTTCGATCGAGGCAGGCGCGGATTCCGTCACCGGCATGTGCTCCCGCCTGGGTTTTGGTGAGCGCACCGGCATCCCGCTGATCGAGGGAGAAGGTTTCCTACCCACGAATAGCATCATGATTCAGCGTCGCGGCACGAAGATCATGTCGGGCGACCTCGCGAACATCTCCATCGGCCAGGGCATGGTGCTCGCCACGCCGCTCCAGGTGGCCCAGGCCATGGCCGGCATCGCCAATGGCACCTATCTCCCGCAGGCTCGACTGGTGAAACAGGTTCAGGACTATCAGGACAACCTCGTCATGGCCTACGAGCCAAAACCCCGCAAAACCATCAACCTCAATCCCCTCCATCGCGATGCGATCGTGAAGGGCATGGTGGCCGTCGTCTCGGGCGATGGGGGCACCGGCCACGCGGCGGATATCAAGCACGCCCAGATCGCTGGCAAAACCGGCACGGCTCAGTGGAGGATCGCCAAGGATCAGAACCTCGCGTGGTTCGCTGGTTTCCTTCCTGCGCAGAAGCCGATGTTTAGCTTTGCCGTCGTTTATGAAGGCCGTCCCGGCGAAGACGTCAGCGGTGGCCGCAAAGCCGCCCCCATCGTGCGTGAGGTCTTCACGAAGATCTTCGAGAAGACGCCGAAGGATGACCCGATGCTCCTCGCCATGCAAAACGTGCCCAAGAACTCCCCGCTCGGCCCCGAGGACGAAGAGGACATTCCTGAGGGTAAGCCCGTCGAAGAAGATCGCCGTCCCCGCGTGCAGCAGCAGGTCCGCCCCGCTGAGCAGCCGAAAAAAGGCATCGGCGGCTTCTTCCGTAAACTTTTTGGCCGCGATTGATTTGCCTTTGCGGCACTGAACCCCTTCCCAATGACTCTCCAGTCCGCCACCGTCTCCGATTTCGCCTCTGACTACCAGGGAAAGCTCTGCGTTCTCGGCTGCTTCGATACCCTCTGCGCCTCCGCCTTTCCCGTCGTGCATCCACAGTGCAGCATCGCCGTGCGCCTCGTGTTTCAGCCGGAGGATGCCGGGAAGCATGAATTCACCGTGCGCTGCGTCGATCCCACCGGGGCCGATTGCATGCCGCCGATGCCTGCCCAGGTCGATGTGGCCTTCAATTCCACGTTCATCCCCTTTGTCTCGCGCAATATCGTCTTCACGCTCCAACGCGTGAAATTCGAGCGTCATGGCCTCTACCGCTGGTTCATCGATCATCGGGGCAAAACCATCGCCACCATCCCGCTGCGCGTCACGCAGTTCGATGGCTCACGCGGCGCCACGGGGCCTGCGGGCTAGCGAAGCACCTCAAAAATCATCAATCGAATGTTCATCAATCCTCAATGCGCACGTTCACCGCATCCGATGGCGCATTGATTGACGATTGAAGAACCATCGATTGTTGATTTTTGAAGTAACAAGCCTCCGCCATGACTCCCACCGCCCAGCCCAAGTCCAGCGCCGCCCCGGATACCGCCGAGGGCTCTCCCGTGCGCCAGCTCACCGTCTTCCTGCAAAATCGAGTGGGAGCCCTCATGGCCCTCGTGAAGCTTCTCGGGGATCACCACATCGCCGTGCTCGGCCTTTCGCTTCAGGACAGCACGGAACTCGCCATCGTGCGCCTCATCCTCAGCGCCCCGGACGATGCCCAGATGGTCTTTATCGAACGCGGCATCCCGCACACCATCCTGCCCGTCACCGTCATCGAACTCAAAGAGACCGAAACCTCCCTCCCACAGGCCCTTTCCGCCCTCCTCGGTGCGGAGGTGAACATCTCCTTCAGCTATCCGCTGCTCATTCGCCCCGGTCAAAATCCTGTGCTGGTGCTCCATCTCGATTCCCCGGATTTCGGTGCCGATGTGCTCGGCAAGGCTGGCTTCAAAGTGCTGAGGCAGGAGGACCTCAGCCGCTGATGCCTTCGCAGTCGGTGAATTGAAGACTTGCCGCCTCCTCCGCCCTCGCCACTCATCCCCGCGTGTCTGACCACCACGCGCCGCTGATAGACCGGGTGCGCTTGCGCTCCAACCAGTGGCGCAAGCTCCGATCCATCGTCCTCAATCTCAGCACGCTGGATACCTTCTACGGCAAACGCTTCCGTGAAACCGGCGTCCGCGTCAGCGGCATGAACCGCCTCGAAGACTTCGCCAAGCTGGTGCCCTTCACCACCAAAGCCGAGATCCAGGCGGATCGCGATGCGCATCCGCCCTTTGGCACCAATCTCACCCGCGCCATCACCCAGTACACCCGCTTTTGCCAGACCAGCGGCACCTCCACCGGCAAGCCCATGGCCTGGATCGATACCCCGGAGAGCTGGGAAGCCATGCTCGTCTGCTGGCGCAAGGTCTTTGAAGGGGCTGGCCTCGTCAAAGGCCGTGACCGCATCTGCTTCGCCTTCTCCTTTGGCCCCTTCCTCGGCTTCTGGACCGCCTTTGAAGCTGCTTCCAAGAACTACATGGTACTGCCCGCCGGCGGCATCTCCAGCCAGGCACGGCTCGAAATGATGGCCCGCTATGGCGCCACCGTGCTCTGCTGCACGCCCACCTATGCCCTGCGCCTCGGCGAGCTCATCGGCGAAAACTCCGGCGTCGAGCGCATGAGCCTGCGCATCCAAAAACTCATCGTCGCCGGTGAAAGCGGCGGCAGTGTGCCCGCCATGCGCAAGCGTCTCCAAACGCTCTGGGATGCCCAGGTCTTCGATCACCACGGCATGACCGAGGTCGGCCCCGTCACCTTTGAATCACCCGAGCTTCCGCTGCACCTCATCGTCATCGAGGACGCCTACTTCGCCGAGGTCGTCGATCCCGTCACCGGCCTCGAAGTCGAGGACGGCCAACAAGGCGAACTCGTCCTCACCACGCTCGACCGCACCGTGTGCCCGCTGCTGCGCTACCGCACCGGCGACTACGTCAAAAAGAAGCTCCACCGCGGCCGTCTCACGCTCGAAGGCGGCATCCTCAGCCGCATCGATGACATGGTCGTGCTCCGAGGCGTGAACATCTACCCCAGCGCCATCGACGCCGTCGTGCGCGAGTTTCCCGAGGTCGTCGAATACCTCGTCGAGCAAAAAAAGATCGACGACATGGATGAGATCGAGCTGCTCATCGAGACCGACGAAAACATCGCCAAATCCCTTCTCAAAAAAATCGAAGCCCGTTTGCGGGATACCTTCAGCCTCCGCATCCCCGTCCGCCTCGTCGAGTCCCACTCGCTCCCGCGCCATGAGTTCAAAGCCAAGCGCTGGAAAGTGCTGTGAACCCCACCGCACAGGCGCTGTCGAATCCACCATCATGAGCGCCGCTGACGACTTCCTCCGCATCGCTGCCGATTTCCAACTCGGCAGCCTCGAAACCGAAATGCAGCACCCGCTGACGACGGATCTCTCCCGCCTCGCCCACGAAAACCTCCCCGAGGCCCTCCGCCTCATGCGCGAGGTCGATGTGCTCGCCCTCAAACGATTCGAAAACGCTCGCGAAGGACTCACCGCCCTTGCCACCGCCATTGGCGAAACCTTCGCCAAGGGCAAACGCGTCTATCTCTGCGGCTGCGGAGCCACCGGCAGGCTCTCGCTCAGCCTCGAAATCTTCTGCCGGCAGGGCGTGCTCCCCTGGCCACGCGAGGACAGCGTCCGCGCCTTCATGGCCGGAGGCGATCTGGCGCTCATCAAGGCCATCGAGACCTTCGAGGATCATCCCGAGTATGGTGCGAGGCAGCTTGAAGAGCTCGGCTTTGAAGACGGCGACCTTCTCATCAGCCCCACCGAAGGCGGCGAGACACCGTGGGTTATCGGAGCCACCGAACGTGCCACCGAGCTCTCCAGCAATGCGCCATGGTTCCTCTACTGCAATCCCGATGACGTGCTCTCCCGTGCCGCCGAGCGATCCCGCCGCGTCCTCGAAAACCCGCGCATCCGAAAGCTGAACCTCGCCGTCGGCCCCATGGCCATCAGCGGCAGCACCCGCATGCAGTCTAGCACCGTGCTGGAGGCTGCGATCGGCTTCGCCCTGCTCCACGCTCAAAATCCCGCGCGAGCCTTCGACGAGATAAAAAGCCTCCAAAAGCTCGTCGAAGCCCACGACGGCCAGTTTCTCGCTCCCTTCATCGAACGCGAGTCCGCGCTCTACGCCCAAAACGGCCACCTCATGTATGACGGCGGCCCGTTTGGCATCACCGTCGTCACCGATACCACCGAGCGTGCGCCCACCTTCAGCCTCGCCGCCTTTGAAAAGCAGGACGATCCGCACGCGCCGCTCTCCTGGTGCCACTTTTATCTCCCTGACGCACCCGATGCCCTCACCGCCTGGCATCACCTCCTCGGCCGCGAACCACGCACCCTCGAATGGCCTGAGGTCCGCCATCTCGCTGGAGCCGACGTGCTGCGCTGCTACGACATGTCCCAAAACGTCGCCGCCATTCGCCAAAGCCGGCTCGGCGGCATCGAGCAGCCCGTCTTCACCCTCCGTGGAGGTGCAGGCCGCATCGAATGGCATCTCGGCGACCATCACCACACCGAGACGCTCGCCGCGCCGCTCTTCCACACGCATTTGATGCTCAAGATGTGGATCAACATCCACTCCACCCTCGTCATGGGCCGCATGGGCCGCTACCTCGACAACCTCATGACCTACGTCAAACCGAGCAACAACAAGCTCATCGACCGCGCCGCCCGCTACGTCCGCCTCCTCGCCGAAAAACGCACCGGCATCCTCCCTCCCTACGACACCACCATCCACGCCCTCTTCGCCGAACGCGAAGTCATGCAAATCGGCGAGCCCATCGTGCTCAAAACGCTCGTCACACTCGGTGTGAAACTTTGAAGCTCACTGCTGTGGCAGTTCCAGCTTCAGCCGCTCGCTGCCGCGCAGGACCACGCTGGGGATCTTCTCGCCGGGGAGATTGCTCAGGAGGAGGTGGCCGATGAGGGCGCTCTCGGTCATGCGGGTGTTTAGATCGCCGATTTCGAGGATGATGTCGTCTTTTTGGAAGCCGGCCTTCTTGGCGGCGGCGTGGGGGCCGTACTGGCCGACGTGGAAGATTTTGAGCGCCATCTGATCCTTCGTGAGGCCGAACTGCTCCCGCGTGGCATCATCGAGATCATCCATCTTCATGCCGCCAAAGGCCATCGCACGCATCGGCCAGGTGCCGACGCGTTTGGAGATGTCCGATTTGTTTCGCCAGGCTGGCGGCAGCGTGAGGCGGAGCTCGAGCGATGCGCCGCCGCGTTTCACCTTCGCC